>JABJNB010000004.1 GCA_018659145.1 Rickettsiales bacterium | reverse complement strand
TCTTAAGCTAACAAAAATATCTGATTCTCCAAAAGTTTCTAATGAGCAAAGAGCATCGTCAACTCCTATGCCTAAACTTCCTGTCATAATTATACTAAAAAGTTCCAAACCTTGGTGTCTTTTGCGAGTTAGATTAAGATATTTTTCTTTACCATCCTCTTTCTCAAAGATTATATCATGATCTTCACATCTGCTTAGTTTTGTAGAGAATGGCAGTATACCATAATCTTTGCCGTCAATTATAATATTTACACTATCATCTTGACTTAAAAAATTAATTTTTTGCTTACCTTGATTGATTGCGTAAGCACATGATTGTAGTAGCAGAAAAGTGGATAATAGGAGAAAAGGCTTCATCATTTGATACTCTATTGCAATTTATGAATAAAGTTATTATCTCTAAAAATATCCTCTAATAGATGTTTGATAGAGAGATTTATATTTTTCTCATTGCTTTCTTTTTTAAGTGTATCTTTATATTCCCTCTCATAAAAATACCATTTAGAGAATATTTTACGTTTCTTGGAGTCATTAATAGTGATTTTAATAGCAAATCTTATTTTAGGTTGATATGCAACAGGCTGAAAAGAATAATATCCTAATTTCACATTAACTTCTTTATCAAAATCTCTACTCTTGACTACCTTAAAGTTATTGACTTTAAACCATTTGGTAAAATTATTATCAATAACATTAATTAGCTTATTATTAGAAAAAATACCACTACTTGCCTTAGTGATAAACGTATTTTCTTTCATCTTATATCCCAACTGCTTATCACTGTAGAAAAATCCCATAGAGTCAACCTTGGAAAAGCTAAGCTTAATTCTTTGACCATTCCCTACTTTAATAGACTGTGAAAGACTTATATCTGGTTCCAAGTCAACATAAGAAGGCTTGTGGATACTTAAGCAAGAGGACAGAATTGCTAGGGATAGAATTGAAGTTATAAGTAGTCTCATATTTTTGTATTTATATTTCTAATTCCACCGATGATATTTCTTAAAATAAAAGATTCCTAATCTTCTAAAACTGTACTTATGCATTCTTATATGATTTTGGTATAGAAATATATTTAAAATAATAATAATTCATAACACAAAACTGTTGTATTTGTAATTTATCTAAAATCAACCTTTGATATAAAAAACCTATAGATTTCTGTAAAAGACAATTTAACCGATAATAATATCAGGTTATTTTTTATACGTAAGGGTCGGTGAATCAGCTCATCTTAAAAATCAATCAAGTTTAAGATTTCAAGGAAGTAAATCCTTCAGCTTTTTTATGATTACAGCCAGCAACGACAGAGAGTCATTTCTGTAAATATTTGCAGATTAATATTGTTAATCTTAATTTGCCCCTTTAAGACCTCTGCATAACAGCACTTTTTTCCTATAATCATCCTAAAAGTTCATTCTATGATCCTCATGAACATAGGTTCATTGCGGTTCTCAAATTTTTCTTTCAGGCACCTATAGACAAAAGTTACTATTATGCAGAGGTCTTTTTAGTGTAAATTAGAACTTATATGCAAAGCCTAATTTAACATTTAAAGATTTTGGATTTTAACCTGAGACAAGTCCATTATATATAGCTAAAATCTCACTAAATACTTATCTTCAATCTGTCTTTTTTGCTTTAAATAGTCATCAGGTAAAATTTTATTATCTGAAAGTTGTTCTTCCAAATCTTTTACTTCATTGCTTGCTAAACGTTTCGCTCTGGCTCTTGTAACTTCATAATTTTTTTGTTGAGCACCATTATAGCCACTAATTGGATCCCAAGCTATAGATAAAGGCCACATTAATATATTTGCCGCACCATATCCATAATTACCAGTGTAAATTGATCCGCCACCTGGTAATACACCTAGTCCGATAGCTATTAGTGGGTTTTTTGCTTCTACCGCTAGGTTACTTTCTTTGTAAGCTCTCATTTTATCTTCTTGCTCCCAATGTAGCTTTGAAACACATGAGCTTAATAAAAGAACGCTTGATAATAATACAATTTTTTTCATATTTATACTCTCTCTATATGATTAATTACACGCACCTGTTGTATTTGCAAGTCGTATAAAGTCAACTAATATTATATACATATTAGAAAGTTATTCAAAATACATCTTTTACTAGAGTTTTTATAAGATTTTTCTTGAGGCTGGATAATAACGATGTAGTTGATTTAGGTTAATATGTATTTGTATTTACCACCTCGCAGATGCAAGATTTTACGTCTCTACGCATATTTAATGCATCATCATGTGTCTGGTGATGAACTTAAGGCAAAGCAAAAATATGAATCGAGATGCTCTACCTCCCCAACGTTTCGACGATAATTATGTATTTGTATTTACCACCTCAGAGACGCATGATGAACTTAAAGCAAAGCAAAAATATGAATCGAGATGCTCTAACCTTCCCAATATTTCGACGATAATTAATTTATGTAGAGAATATCTTACTAGCTATAGTAATTGTTAATTATGGTTAGTGCTTATGCTATTATGCCCCCTTCCGGAGCTCGATTTCATCGACCACCGACTTCCGCTCGAGGGGGCAGTAAGAAAAGTAACTCTTAGATAAATTTAACTTGATCCAATGGTAAATCTTCGAAGAGGATTTGGTAAACTAAAGTAAATAGATGGCAGTTTAGATTATATTGATTGATGATTTCATATAGAGCTTTTGAGGTGGCTACGCCTTCTGCTACAGTGTTACGCTTTGCGAGAATCTCAGATAATTTCTGCCCCTGCCCTATTGCTATTCCCAGTGACATATTACGAGATTTTTCACTCATGCAGGTTAAGGTTAAGTCGCCGATTCCGCAAGCTTCTAACATGGTTTCGCGCTTGCCACCAAGTGCAACCGAGATTCTAGCCATCTCATGGATGCCTTTGGTTAAAATTGCACATTTAGTTGATACGGATAAATCAAGTCCAGTTGCGATACCAGAGGCGATAGCAACAACATTCTTTAAAGCGCCAGCAAGTTCAACGCCAATAATATCGCTATGAATATAGACCTTAAAATTATCATTCTCCAAAACTTGTGCAACCGACTTGGCAGCTATCGCATCATCAGATGCAACTGTTGTAATAGCAGGCTTTAGATTTGCTACCTCATCAGCAAAATTTGGTCCTGACATAGCTGCAATTTTATTCTCAGGAAAAATCTCCTTAACAATATCGGTTAGTAATTTTTTAGATTTTGTCTCTATACCCTTAGAGCAAATTACCAGAATTGTCTCTTTTGATAAAATTCCTTGTAATGGCTTGATTGTACTAGCTGTAAATTGTGCTGGGACGACCAAGAATAAAATGCTGCTATCGGTGAATAATGTTAAATCTGTGATTGCAGTAAGGTCCTTATGCAATATCACTGATGGTAAGAAATTTTCATTAATGTGAGATGAATTAATATTATCGGCGGTTTCCTGCTCGCGTACCCATAATTTTACATCTCCGACATTATGACTTAATAAATTAGCAATTGCTGTGCCCCAAGCACCGCCGCCGATAACCCCTATTTTTTGCATTTCCTACCTTTGTTTACTGACATTAAGTTGTAATTTAGCATTGTCTAATTCATGCTGATATGTGAATTCTAAGTCATTGTCTTTTGCAAGAGTTAGTTCATCACCCAAAGTTTGATCCTTTATATAATCGCTATATTCTGCAATTGCTGATTTAACTATTTCAGATTGGCTAGCAATTTCTATAGAGATTCTATCAGTTACATTAAAATCTGCTTCCTTTCTGTCTTGCTGGATTAATCGCACCACATCACGTGCATAACCTTCTTTAACTAAATCATCATCCAGCTCGATATCTAAACTTACCAAACCTTCAATTTTAGTTAGCGAGATCATCTCTCCAGCGATTTTAGGCTTAACAACTATGCTGTAATCTTCTTGGGTTAAAACCTCATCACCAATCTCGATATTGCCGTCAGATAATTTCTTCCAGTTATTTCCTTTAGCCAGACCAGCAATTTCTTTCATTTTTGGCCCAAGCTTAGCACCTAATATTTTAAAGTTTAATTGCAGCGAGTAATCCGCAACTTCAGATATGTCACCAACAAAGCTAATATCTTTTACATTCACTTCATCGAGAATTAAATCTTTGAAATCATTAATTATCTGCGGATTGCTCATAATGATCTTGATGCTGCGTAGCGGCTGCCGAACTCTGATATTATGTTTACTACGTATTGAATGGGCGATATTACAAATATCTAATACCAAATCCATAACATTAGTTAGTGCGGCGTCAAAAGGGAATATTTTATGATCCGGGTAATCTGCCAAATGCACAGACGCGTCCAAGCTGCTATTTAGCCCTTGATAGATCTTCTCTGCCAAGAATGGTACTAAAGGTGACATTGCTTTCACCATTTCATTTAAGACAGAATATAAAGTATTATAAGCCGAGATCTTATCTTGGTCTTTTTCGGTTTTCCAAAAACGATTACGATTACGCCTGATATACCAATTATTTAATACTTCAAAGAAGTCATGCACAGCTTTATAAGCGGAGACCGTATCGTAATTATCGAGATGCTGAGATATTAAGCGAATCGCTTCATGGGCTTTGGAGATTATATAGCGGTCCAATACATTCTCCGAAGATAAATCAAACTCAGCTTTAATACCATCAGCATTAGCATAAAGCGTAAAAAAATTATAACTATTCCAGATGGGCTTGATCTCGAGGCGTAGCGTATCTTTAAATACATTACCTTCCTTATCGATATTTAGCTCATTACCACGCATAACTGTCGATGCGCACATAAACCAACGCATAGAATCCGAACCATATTTTTTGAATAATTCTAAAGGTGAAGTATAGTTCTTGAGTCTTTTAGAAAGTTTTTGTGATTTATCATCCAATATCACTCCATGACAAATACAATTTTTAAAAGGTGCTTTCTCAAATAATGCTGTAGATAAAACTAGCATCGTGTAAAACCAGCCTCTAGTTTGCGCCACATATTCAACGATAAAGTCTGCTGGGCAATGCTCTTCGAACCATTCCTTATTCTCAAATGGGTAATGCACACTCGCATATGGCATAGAGCCAGATTCAAACCAACAATCTAAAACATCCGTGACACGGCGCATTGTTGATTTGCCAGTTGGATCATCAGGATTTGGTCTAGTTAAGTTATCAATATGCGGCCTGTGCAGGTCTTTTGGCCTAACACCAAAATCGCGCTCTAGATCATCTAGCGATCCATAAACATCAATGCGTGGATATTCTGGGTTATCAGAGCGCCAAACAGGTACAGGGCAGCCCCAAAATCTATTTCTAGTAATTGACCAATCACGGCTATTCTCAAGCCATTTACCAAATTGACCATCTTTGATATGGTCTGGAATCCAGTTGATCTCTTGATTTAACTCAATCATTTTATCTTTAAAGGCAGTCACCTTCACATACCATGATGGTACAGCTTTGTAAATTAGCGGAGTATCTGTTCTCCAGCAATGTGGGTAATTATGCAGATATTGCTCGGTTTTAATCCAATTGCCCTGCTCTTTTAACCTTTTGATTATATCTATATTAGTGTCAAAAACATGAATGCCGGCAAAATCAGAAATTACATGAGTAAACCTACCCCGGCTATCAATCGGACAAACTGTCGGAATATCATTAGCCTTACAGGTTAATTGATCATCTTCACCAAACCCAGAAGCTAAATGAACAATTCCAGTTCCCTCTTCAACATTAACAAAATCTGCGCTTAGTACTTGAAAAGCATTTGATAAATCATATTCATCTGATTTCTCTAAATAATCAAAGAGTGGCTTATATTGAATTGAGACAAGCTCACTACCTTTGACAATCTTAATGATATTTAACTCGCCCTCTTTGCTTAAGTCCTTTTGAAACTTAGTTATCAAATTTTCAGCAAAAATGACAATTTTATCATCCAGCTCAATCACGGCATAATCAATATCATTATGCACAGCTAGTGCAAGATTTGATGGTAGCGTCCATGGAGTTGTGGTCCATGCCATGAAGTAGCAAGGCTTAGCAATATCAGTTATTTGCAAGGAGTTCTTAATCTCAAATATTATAGTAAGAGCTTTACTTTCCTTCATACGGTAGGAGTTATCCATACGAGTTTCAAAGTTAGATAGAGGCGTCTCGCATGCCCATGAATAAGGCATTACTCTATAATCTTCATAGATATAACCTTTTTTATATAATTCACCAAAAGCCCAGATAACCGACTCCATATAAGACAAATCCATGGTTTTATAACCATTATCAAAATCTACCCACCTTGCCTGTCTTGTAACATATTCTTGCCAATCGTCGGAATATTTCATCACTGACTTGCGGCAATTTTGGTTAAATTTTTCAATACCAAATTCAGCGATAGCTATTTGTCCTGAAATACCTAATTCTTTTTCTGATTCCATTTCAACTGGCAGGCCGTGAGTGTCCCAACCAAAGCGTCTTTCACATTTCTGACCTTGGATTGTTTTATAGCGTGCAAATAAATCTTTAACAAAGCCTGTCAGTAAGTGCCCATAATGCGGGAGACCATTAGCAAAAGGTGGTCCGTCATAGAAAATAAATTCATTATTTTTTCCGTCTATTTCAAATTCTCTATTTTCAACAGACTTATTAAAGCTATCTTGCTTTGACCAAAATTCTAAGATTTCTTCATCGATCTTGTTAAAATCAGGATTTCCATCGGTTTTGGGATAAATATTTTGATCTGACATTTAGGTAATTTAAGTTATATTTTTTCTGAGAAATTGGCTTTGCTGACTAAATATGTAATTAGTAATAATGATAATGCAATAAATATAGCAGCAATTTGATTAGAGGTAGCAATTGTTTTAATCATAAAACTTACAGTTACGCAAGATATGGAAACAATCCAAAATAGCAAATGCTTTCTACCCAAGCCATTACGCCTAAATTCACCATAGAAATATAATTCACGAGCTGCAATAAAGATAAATAAAGGCAGCATAATCCAGAATAATTTAAATAAAATACCAGCATAAACATCTGGCTCATATTGATGTTTATATAATAGGTCGGTAAGGATATCAATTAGGGTCAATTGCTTATAATGAACCTGATTCTTATCTTGCTCTGCTCTGACCACAGATAAATCATCACTATAGTAATCAAACTCTATAATATTTATATCACCGCTTGGATCCACTCTAAACACCCTACCATCGGTCATATTTAGGGATAAGTGTTGATCATTATTAACGATATTAGCTTGTTTTGATAATAAAAACTCTTGGCCAGATTGGCTATTACGATAAATAAATAAATTATTTAAAATGTCATTTTTAGAAACATCATCAACATAAGATACTAAATCATCTCGGATAGTTTCGATGGTACCCGGATTCATTATTACGGAAACAAAATTGGACTTAATATCAAATTTTAATTTATCAAAAGTTTTATAGGCAAATGGGGCTATGAAAAATCCATTGATAAATTCAATAATTATCAGAAAAAATATTATCTTTTTAACAGGGGCAAATAATATTTTAGGGCTAACTGGTATATTGCGCAGGATATAAATTTCTCGAGTAAAAAAATAATTCTGAAAAAATACATAAAATGCGATAATCACACCAAATGGCATGACATAAAATATTAGATCAGGAATGATCATTATAGCGAGGGAGAAAAACTTGTAGGCTGATACACCTTTAGTTGAGATCAGCTCAATTATGGATATAAGCTTAGTTAGCCAAATAATGCCCAGAACCAGAAATACTGTGAGCATTAGCGGTACCGTAAAATCACGAATGATTTTTCTCTGTATTATATTATTTGTCTTTTTTATGAAAATCATAAAGCAATATTATCAATTAGCCGGATATCTTCAAGCCAGGCAGCTATAAAAATGCGAGCATCTTTATTATTTGGGTCATATTTAGTTAAATTGCCATTTAATATTTCCAGGTAATCAATCTTGCTAAAGCCTTGGTTGAGTAGATGAGATTTGGTTGATTCAATAAATTCTAAATCAAGATCGAGATTATTATCATGCAGCTTGCTTTTTATCTCTAATAAAGATTGGTGCAAGAGAGGCCCTATATTATCATGGGCATTTTGTGATAATCTTTTGTTTCGTGACGACATTGCAAGTCCAGACAACTCTCTAATTGTATTGCAGCCAATGATCTTGGTATCTAAGTCAAAGTCGCAAGCTAGGCTTTTAATAACTTGTAATTGTTGATAATCTTTCTCACCAAAAAATGCATAATCAGCGCCGCTTAAATTTAATAATTTAAGCAACACAACTGCAACTCCATTAAGATGACCTGGCCTTGTTGCGCCACAAAGAGCATCAGCCAAATGATTTATCTGAATATCAAAGGCAAAATTGTCACGATAGAAATCTGCTTTATCAGGTATATATACATACCCTACCCCTTTTTCTCTAAGTAGTTTTAGATCCAGCTCTATATTATTTGGATATTGCTCAAAGTCACTTTGGTTGTTAAATTGTTTAGGATTAACAAAAATTGAAACAATAACATCTTTGCTATACTTTAATGCTTCATCAATTAGAGACAGATGGCCCGGGTGCAGCATTCCCATTGTTGGTACCAAAGATAATTTAGCTTTACTTTGCGTAATTTGCCGGCATATATTTCTCAGGCTTTCTTTATCTTTTAGAATTTCCATTTTTAAGTTCTATTTATGAATTTTACATCAAAAAACTTGAGCAATTTTGCTATACTTAAACAATATTATTATGCATGTAAAGCAAATGAGATAAATTATGATTCTTGCCAGGTTGCTATTTTAAAGAAATTTGAGAAATTTAGACTTCAGATTACGAAATTCCACTTATTTAAAAAAGACCACCCGGTAGGAATATATGTCTATGGTAATGTCGGGATTGGCAAAACTTATCTATCGAGTTTATTATATGAGAATGTTGATTTAGCAAAGAAGCGTATTCACCTACATGAATTTATGTATTTGATTTATGAATCACTAAATGATTTTCGTAAAACTGCAAAAGCAAACCAAGATCCATTAATCTTGGCTGCTCGAAAAATAGCCAAGGAATATAAGTTTATATTTTTTGATGAGTTTTTAATTCATGATCCAGCAGATGCATTAATTATGCATAAATTATTTAAAGAACTGATAAAGCAGAAGGTTAAATTTGTGATTACTTCAAATTTTGCGCCAGATGATCTATATAAAGATGGTTTACAACGTAATCAATTCCAAGAATTTATTGATTTAATGCATCGTGAATTTTTAGTAATGAATTTAGATATTAAGTCTGATTATCGTAGAAAAAAGATTAAAGGTCTAAAGCGCACTTATCTCCACCCTATTACACAAGATAATGATGCTGAGTTTAAAGCTATATTCGGTGACCTAACCGCGTATTCTAGCGTGTCAGACCATAAGCTCATGAATAAATCTCGGGAGATAAATATTCCAGTATCAGCTTCTAAAACTGCAATGTTTGATTTCGATGATCTATGCAACGCCCCACTTGGAACCAAAGATTTTCAAATTATAGCCGACCATTACTCGACCATCTTTATCAAAAATATTCCCTCCATTAATAACAATGATAACGAACTAGCCAGGCGCTTTATCAATATGATAGACATATTCTATAATATAAAAACCAATGTTATATTCTATGCGGAAGTGAAAGTAGAGGAGTTGTATGATGGTACAAAATTAAAATTTGAATTTTCCCGTGCAATATCGAGAATAAAGGAAATGCAAACATCAGAATATCAAGATTTTGCATAATTGACGTATTATCGCCCGCAGGAGACGTCCCCTACATGCGATATTCCGTATTAATAATGAATTTAATATTTTTTACACAAAGAATCGTAGGGGCGGGGTTTTTTCGCCCGGAAACAAGTTCAGAACCCGATGGTTGACGGGTGGGAGGAACACTTCCCTTATGGGCCTGTTGAATTTTCATTTTTTTCTAGAAAATTTTAATTTTAGTGGAATTCAGTGAGTTTCGTTAGAAAATCTCTTAATTTTTCTAATATTTAATTTAATTTTTATAACTTTTTCGGCTTTATTGTGATTCTGGGCGCAACTATCCCTTGTCTCATATTGTTTTGGGTGGATGGTAAAGTTCGTTTAGAACAACCATTCTTTTGAAGTTGTGAGCTATGCTTTCCATGAATACGGCGAATTGGTTCTTTGCTATTCCTTGATACCTAACTCTGTGATTAGTTTTTGAGAATACTCTCTCATAAGGAGATCTGAGCTTACAATACCATTTATCAAGATTCTTATTCTTGTCTTTCATATTATTCTTTTTCATTGCAGCTAGATGAAGGTTTCTTTTAGCTGCTGCTGATTTAGCATTTTTGTCACAATAACCTTTATCTGCATAAACGGCTCCAGATTCGGGGGTAACATGCTTCATCCCCTTTGAGTCAATTACGCTGGCTTGCGTAATCGCTACTTTATTGATCATCCCAGACTGCATGTCAACAGAGGCGTGTTTCTTGAACCCGTACCAAAATTTATTACCTCCTTTGCAGCCAAAGTTAGCTTGTTTGTCTTTGGCAAATTTTGGAAGTATTTCGTTATTTAGTTTTTCGTATTTTTCTGCTATAGCCTTATCTCTTTCCTTCCAAAGGGTTGCTTTAGATATTAAGTGAGACGCGTCTATAAAGGTGAATACTTCATTCATGTAGCCTTTGGATTTTAATTGAG
>JABJNB010000051.1 GCA_018659145.1 Rickettsiales bacterium | reverse complement strand
TGTTGTTTTTTTGTCATTTTAAATTCCTTTTTTAATATAAATTAATTAATAAAAATTCAAATGACACAGTTTATTTAATGCTCCCGTTTTCGTAGGTAAATTATAGTTTTTGGCTATAGCCCTGAATTTGCAATTTGGAGCTAGTATATCTTGTAAGACTTTTGATTTTATAGCTGGCTGATATCTTCGTACTCGATCTTAATATGGAACTCATGCTTATACTCTTTTTTGATTTATGCTTAAGAGTATATTACTAAATTTGACTTACTAGACCAGGTTCAGCCGACGCTTACTATAAAATTAAACTATTTAATGGAACTGAAGCAACTATAGTTCTATGTCCAGAACATATAGAGCAATTACAACGTTTTAGGTAAGTCTACCTCAAATTTAATAGTCTCGCAATAGCATGATGCTTTGTGAAGTTTGTGGATTTCCATGATTATTTTTCTTTAAGTTTATACATGGCGTAACATTGATCTACATCATTGGACAGGTCGTAGGCGGTGTATGCTGAATCAGTACAGCCAGTTCTAAAGCCCATTAAGTCACCATTATAAGGTAAGCCATTATCAATTTTTTTATCAATAGCATATAAATCTTTACCGTTAAAAATTCTCTTATCAGTCCGAGCCCATAAGTTATTGGATTTTGTGCCTACGGACACCGGTATAGAGGCGTCAATGTCATAGGCCATGACTAAATAAATATGCAGTCCTCCGATTTCTTCCGTGGTGTAGGTTCCGCTATAATCATCACCGCCAAAAGGGCTGGGCCTGAGATAGCTTGCGGCTATAATACCAGCATTTTTATTTAATATAGTAGCTGGAATACCAGTCCCTTTATTTAATGTAGTGGCATCGTAATCTTTAGTTATGAATCCAGCTAGGGACAGGTGACGGAAAAAATGAATTTTTTCACCATTTACAGCACGATCTTCGTATCTTCTTGCTCCATCAGTACCATTGATATAACCATTTTGGTTACCGTTAACAATATTGGATCCTGTAAAATATGAGGTAGCCTGATTAAAATCTCCAGGTATTGCATTATAAGTTAAGTCAAATAATCCGATTGCTCGTTTAAACTCTAGGAATTGATCAACTTGATTAATAATTTTTGCCTGCTTTAAAAGACTTTGTCCGCCTGTAACTCCAGCCGTAAGCAACCCAATTATTGTTATTGCGATTGCTATCTCTGTTAAGGAAAATGCTTTTTTCATTTATAATAATAAGTTATAAGATTTATTTAAGCTAACAGTGATCTAAAAATTCCTAATCCATCTGTGCCAGATGTTTTATTATCAATTGCGCGTTCGGGGTGAGGCATCATGCCTAGGATGTTTTTGTTTTTGTTAAAAATTCCAGCGATATTTTCAATAGAACCATTGATGTTTTCGGAATATTTAAATGCGATTTGGTCGTTATCCTGCAGCGATTCAAGAGTTTGTTTATCACAGAAGTAATTGCCATCATGATGTGCTACTGGAAGCATTAATTTTGACCCAGCTTTATTAGTAAATTGGCTATTTGTTGAAATGGTCTCAAGCTCAACGACTTTACTAATAAATTTTAAATTCTTATTTCTCATTAATGTGCCTGGTAATAAACCAGCTTCAGTTAAAATCTGAAAACCATTACACACACCTAGGATATATTTGCCTTGATCTGCGCATTTTTTTATCTCAGATAGAATATTTGAACTTGCCGCAATAGCTCCGCAGCGTAAATAATCACCATATGAAAAGCCACCCGGTAGGGCGATGATGTCGATATCACTTGGGATGGTAGAATCTTTATGCCAGATATATTGTACATCACTACAAATGGTTTTGAGAGCCATTTGCATATCTCTATCACAGTTTGATCCCGGAAATACTATAACGCCTGCTTTCATGCTACTAGTTTAAAGCTATAATTTTCAAGAACTGTATTAACTAATAAATCTTGGCATATTTTATCAACTAGATTATTAGCATCCGGCTCATTATCAGTGTCTAAATTCACTTCAAAATACTTTCCTTGCCTAATCTCAGAAACGTTGTTTATACCCTTTTGGCTTAAACTATTTGTAATAGCTGCTCCTTGAGGATCAAGCACACCATCTTTAAGTGTTACATATATTAATGCTTTCATCATTTTTACTTTTTTTTATTTTTTATATTTATAATGCGCCAACAATAGCAGCCACAGTCATGCCGGCAAGTACAACTCCAGTGACAATTACACCGATTGCGATACCTGCAAATCTTTTACTATTTCTTTTGTTGGTATTTTTATAACCTTGAACATTTTTATATCCGGAATAGTTTAATTGATCCTGCTTATCTAAGTGGTCTATCCGGCGGTCTAATATGTTACTGCTATTAATGTCATTTTCCCGATAATCAAATTTAACCGAAGTTTCTTTATCGCTATTAATGCTATATTGAAGCATATATCTTTCTTCATCAATATCATTAAAAGCAAAGGCCATATTGCTGGTAAAGAGAAGTGAGATTAATGTTAGACCTAGAGTAAAACTTTTAATCATTTGGGATATCTATATTAAGTTTAACGGCTAGTTTTTTATAATATTCAATCATATCCCCGATATCAAGGCGAAATAAATCTTTGTCATATCTTTGCTTGCTGTTTTTGTCCCACAGGCGGCATGAATCCGGGGTTATTTCATCAGCTAAAATAATTCCTCCAGCGCTGTTATACCCAAATTCAATCTTGAAATCAACTAGTGTAATATCAATATCAGAGAACATTTTTGCTAAAATGTGATTTATTTTTAAAGCTTCAGATTTGATGTAGTTAATTTCATCACTCGTTGCAATATCTAGCAGTAATACATGTTCATCATTAATTAAAGGGTCGCCTAAATTATCATCCTTGTAGCAGAATTCAAGCAATGGAGTTTTGAATGCTAAGCCATTCTCAAATCCTAAGCGTTTGCATATACTTCCTGCGGCATAATTTCGAACAATAACTTCCAGAGGTAATATTTTAAGTTTAGTAATCACTTGAGACAAATTATCTAAGCGCTCAATAAAATGGTTTTTAACGCCATTTTCTGTCATTACTGTCATGATATGAGCGGAGATGTAGTTATTTACTTTGCCCTTATCTTGCATGATCTCATGCTTTACTCCATTAAAGGCCGTGGCATCATCTTTGAAATATTGAACCAAGAGATTCTCGTCATTGGTTTGATATATTTTTTTTGCTTTACCTTCGTATAAAATTTCTTTAATCTTCATCGCCAGAATAGGATATTTAAAAGTGAATGAAATTTATAAAGTCACCTAATTTTAGTGCAAGAAACCAAGTTGTAACTTCAATTGTACTGCATTATACACAAGTAAACTTAAATGAAACGTTAAAAATCTTTTTAAATAAAGAATCAGAGTTAAGCGCTCATTACGTTCTAAGCGAGGAGGGTGACGTTATTCAGATGGTTGAGGATGAAGATGTGGCATGGCACTCTGGTGTTAGTTCATGGCGTGGTATAGATAATTTAAACCATTCTTCTCTAGGTATCGAGATAGTTAATGATGGGATATCAAAATATCCAGATATTCAAATTCGCCGATTAATAGACTTGTTAGATCGGTTAAGGGGTAAGTTTGATATAAAGGATGTTAATATAGTAGGGCATTCTGATATTGCTCCACTTCGCAAAGACGATCCTGGGAAATTATTGCCCTGGAATTTATTAGCAAAGCATAATCATGGTCTGTATGTTTCGTATGAGGAGTTATGCAATAGTAATTTTATTCCAAAAAATTTAGACCTGAAAACTAATCTGTGCAAATTGGGCTACAGTAATAATTATTGTTCAAACTTAGCGGAGTTAGATAAAGTTAAATTAGCTTTTGCAAATCATTTCGCTCATGACTTTGAGGTAATTCTACCGGAGCTAGAAATAATCAAGCTAATTAGCTTAATTATCGTCAAAAGTTAGGCGCCAATTAGAGATTTAAAAGGTCAATAAATTTATTTCAATTTTTGCTAAAAAACTATGTTTACATCACAGGAATCACGTCCTATTAATACTTTAGGCAAATATAAGTTTTTTCTCATTTTTGCGCTGAATTGCCGAGTTTTTGTGTAGTTTTAGCTGGGGAGGGCTTTATGTATCAATTAGTTAAGTTTTATAAAATAAATGAAGTCAATTCAGCTTGAAAACAACGATATCTCTGCGGCTACAAAATTTGTGAAAGACCAAATATTGAGCAAATTTGGCAGAGCAACATTTGATAGTTGGTTTGCTAATATTGCAGTCTCTGATATTTCAAAAAACCTCATTACAATTAAGGTCAAAACTAGATTTATAAAAGAGTGGGTGAATTGTAATTATTATGATGACTTATTCAAAATATGTAAGGAGATAAATCATTCGATTGTGAAGATTGATTTTATTACAGATAGCAGTAATGAATCAAATAATTCTGAGCTTGAGAAAGTACATGCTCCAAGTAAGTGTTTTGAAGCTAAGAAGTTAAGTCATAATATTTCTGGCTCGGTTAATACTAGGTATCAATTCGCTGATTTTATTACAGGAGAAGAAAATATAATTGCTTATTCTGCGGCTCAGAATCTAGCTAAGAATTCTTTAAAACGTGATGCTGGACAAATTCTCTATATACATAGTAATGTTGGACTTGGCAAGACTCATTTAGTTCAGTCGATAGCTAATCATATAAAGTCTGTAGATTCTACTATTGAGGTAGCATATTTTTCATCTGAGCGCTTTGCTTATAATTATGTTAAATATATACGTGAAGGTAAAATAATTGATTTTAAGGATTATTTTCAGAGCGTGGATGTGTTATTGATTGATGACGTTCAGTTTCTAGCGGGCAAGAAAGCTACTCAAGAAGAATTGTTGCATATCGCCAATAGCTTTATCTCCGAAAACAAAACTATAGTTTTCACAGGAGATAAGGGATTAAATGAGCTCGAAAATGTTGATAACAGGTTAGTATCCAAGTTATCCGCTGGCTTTGTAACCAAAATAAATAATCCAGACAAGCAGTTATTAGCACGCATTGTATATGCAAGGTTTCAAAAAATTAATATTAATATATCTGAGTTCTGGCTTAGAACAATTATCGACACAGTCTCCTCCATCCGGGATGTGGAGGGTATTTTAAGTAAATTTCATGCTTTGAAATCAATTAATCAGGATTATAATTTTGATAATTTGATGCATGTTATTTTAAATGATTATGTAAGCAAGCCGCAATCTGGCAGCATAGATATCAAAAAAATTAGTGATGTTGTAACTAAGCATTATGATCTTAAAAAGTCAGATATTAAATCTAAAGTTAGATCTAAGAAGTTAGTTAGAGCGCGTCAAATTATTATGTATTTAGCCAAAGATTTAACATCCGAGAGTTTGGATACTATAGGTAAAGAGTCTGCAAATAGAAATCATGCAACTGTAATTTACTCAATCAGAGCAATAGAAGCGCAGTTAAAAACTGATACTCAGCTAGTTAATGAATTAGATTTTATTAGAGCAAAACTTTAATTTTTTATTAAGAAAACTTAAAGTTTGTTTTTTTTTATAATGGCTATAGAGTTTATTTTTTTACATGTAAATTCGAGATGTATTCGTTAAAAACACCAAAAGATATTTATATTAAGTTAGTCTCATTCTTTCAAATTAGGAAGGCTAATAAGTATCGGGCTCAATTGGATCAGGATAGTTCAGATTTTAAAGAATATGTTAAAGAGAAAATTCAGCATGATGAGTCGCATGAATTTGAATTAAACCTATCTAGTCATCAAGCTATAGACATTGATCAGGAGCTGCATAAGCTCGGTATACCAAATATTGATGATATTGACTCTAATACCCAAATATCATCGAAGGTTAGAAAATTCTTAAATAATGTTCGTAAGAAAATCAGAAAGAAGTTCCGTAAGAATTTTGAAGGTGATAAAGATCTTGATCATGATAAATCTTCTCATTTGCGTCCGCAAGAAACTATCCTGCCTGCAAAAGTTATCAAAGGTGATATGAAATCACGTATCCATAAAAGTCAGGCGATAGCAAGCATGCTTCAGCAGCAATTTGCATCCACAGCCAAACTTAGAGAGTCTGTACGTGCGACTCAGAATCAGGCTGCATCTGAT
Organism: Rickettsiales bacterium; assembly: GCA_018659145.1. Lineage (GTDB taxonomy): Bacteria > Pseudomonadota > Alphaproteobacteria > Rickettsiales > JABIRX01 > JADHOX01. The sequence continues at coordinate 21,915 of JABJNB010000051.1, read as the reverse complement.
AAGGGTAAGCAGAACACAGTAGTTGTTAAATTAGATGCTTCAAAGATAGAACCAGCAAAGCTTGATACGGTCGCAGGGCAAAGAACCAATAATAAACCTACAATTAAAAATGATTCTAGTAGTTTAAATAAAGACGGCAAAATTGATAATCAAGTAAAAGCAGTAAAGGATAGTGATAAGCAACAAGACGTACACAGGAAGTTTCATGCGGACGCTGTGAATAATGTAGGTGAGAATGCTGCTAAGAGTGAGTGGGTTGGTGCTCTCTCTGATAGTGTGGTGCAAGCTAAAGGCGGTGGCGGTGGACGTTCAGTTTAGAGCCGCCTTCACTATATTGGAGCTGGCAATAGTTTTTATTGTGATAGCCTTGATGATGTCTTCGAGTCTTAAAATGAGTGATTATATTCGCCATCAAGAGATTAAATCTTTAATGAGTGAGGCAAAAAAATATCACATCTCGGTACAATCATTTTATGATCTTTATACGGAGATCCCAGGAGATATGTCTAATTCCTCTACAATAATTTCTGGAGATGTTGCAAATGATGGTAACGGCGATGATATTGTAAATGGCTATAGTAGCGATGAAACTTTATATGCATGGGAGCATTTATATTATGCTGAATTGGTAAATATGCTGCCAATTTATGAATCTAATATACCATCTGCTGAAGTTATAACTTGTCCAACTGATTCTGTAGGTGAGGCTAAATATCCAGGCTTTAATATCCCATGGATTAAGACAAATAATAGTTTTATATCAATTGCTTATATGCAATCGGATACTGGAGTGAGTAACGATTTGTTTGTAACCTTTGTTATAGGTAATGGTAAGACTTGTAACTATGATAATATATTATCAAATGATGGTATTTTAACGGCTACGGAGGCGCGGTTAGTCTATGATAAATATTATGGAAAAATTCCAAGGCCTGCAGATCTTGGTTATTCTGCAAGTAAGGATCTAACATCTGAGGATATAATTCGCTTTGCAACATCAAGCAGCACAGTTACTTGTGACTATAGCAACATCTCCACCAATAACCAAAAAATCTGCTATATTTTCTACCGCCAAGAAATCGAGGATTAAATTGTTGTTGCTGTGATGATAACGGCAACTATTAAAATCATCTTGCATATTGGAAGACCGGGGTGTCCAGCCGAATATAAGAGAGATTTATATTTATTGAGAGATGGTCGAACACATGGGTTCGCACCTAGGAAGGGTGGCCCGGCACATCTCTTTTGTATCTTGAGGATGTGTCCGGGTCATATTTTAATATATGAATTAGATTTTTAACAATAAAAAAATCAATCAGCATCAATAGGCCATCTGGCCATTGGGGGGAAGTCAAAGGGGTCTGGGCCTTTGGCTTGATATTTTAGTAAACCTGCAATGGCTATCATTGCGGCATTATCCGAGCAGAGTTTTTTTGGTAGAAAGCTTGGGATAAAATTTGTTTCTGAAAAGAATTCGGTAATTTTATTTTGTATATATTTATTTGCTGCAACTCCCCCTGTAAAGACAAAGTAATATTGTTTATCTTCATCATATAGGTTTTTAAACTCTTTGCAGGCAAGTTTAAGCTTGTCCTGAAGATGTAGCCATAAAGTTTTTTGTAAACTAGCTGCAATATTTTGTTTAGCGCCCTCAGTTAGCAGGCCTTGTTCCATTAAATCATTGATCAATATTCTGATATGGGTTTTGAGTCCGGATAGTGAGAATGCTACTTTGCCTGAATTTCTAAGCGGAATGGGCATTACATAAGTAGCTTCATCGCCAAGTGAAGCTAGGTTTTCGATCTCTGGACCTCCTGGGTATGGGTGACCAAGCATTTTTGCTACTTTGTCAAACGCTTCGCCAAATGAATCATCTAACGTTTGCCCCAGTAACTTAAAGCGATGCTTGTCATCGCATATTGTAAGCATTGAATGCCCACCTGAGAGTAGTAGATTCAAATAGGGAAATTTTAATTCTTTATTATCTAAGAAAGGTGCGAGTGAATGACCGTGCAAATGGTTCACTGCGACAAATGGTTTGTCTAAGGCAAATGCCATTGATTTACAAATGGTGGCACCAATTACCAAGCCACCAATTAGTCCAGGACCGGTTGTTGCGCAGAATATGTCAATATCATTAATTGTAACATTTGCATCTTTTAAGCTAGATTGAATTAACTCTTCAATAACCATTAAATGGTTACGCGATGCGATTTCTGGCACCACTCCACCATATTTTTGGTGCAACTCTAGATTGGTAATAACATTATTGCTTAATATATTGTAGGAAGAATCAATAATTGAAACTGCAGTATCATCGCAGCTTGATTCAATTCCAATAATTAGCATTTATTTTAATAATTCGTCTAACTTTCCTGCAGAGTCTAAAGCGTAAAGCTCATCGCATCCTCCAATATGCAAATCATCAATAAAAATTTGAGGAACAGTTTTTTTACCACCGGTTTTAGTTAGCATTTCTTTCAAGAAACTAGAGTCAGTTGTAATATCTATTTGCTTAACATCTCCCTCGACATTCTTGTTTTTAAATAAGTTCATAGCTTTGACGCAGTAAGGACAAATCGGTGTTTTGTACATTAATATTTTAGACATAATTTCTCTTTTTATAATTTTTAAACGCAATATAACAAATATAAATAAAAATGAAACCAGCAATTATAGCAATTAATCCTCCCATACCCATGATGCCCATCCAGAATTTTGCTTGAGCATTATTTAGTGAGTCAGGTGATTTTCGTAAAGCTCCATAGCCTCCGGATAATGCGAGGCCGCCTATATGCATTAATTGTCCTGTGAAGTAAGTTAGGGGCACAATTTTAATAAGCTTGTAGCTTTTTTCTATCAGACCATATTGGCTGAATGTTAAAAGGATGAAGCCCATTATAGCTATGGTGATTGCAACGATGCTACCATGGTAATGTGCTGGGATGATAGTGTTGCTTTCCTTGATGAATAGGGCGATAATTCCACCAAATAGAAATAGGGTAATTGATGTTAGCAAGTAATATTTCCCATAAGGAAATGCTTTAAAGCTAATATTTTTACGATCTATTAGAAGCAAGAGCATTAACAGGGTCGGGGCTATGGATATGTAGGACATATGTTTTGTAAAAAATATCTTATAGCTAGTGATATCTGGGCTCATGAAATATAATGATGCAAGTACCGCAAATAAGCCATGCATTAAAACTATTATGGTTAATGTCTTGGGAAAGTTAGTTTTGTAATCACAAAGTTTAACCCACACATGCATTAGCAGGTAGCAATAAGAAAATTGCAAAATATGCCCAAATCCCCAAAATAAATATTCATAATATTCGCTAGTTGGGAAGGCAGGTTTTAAAGAAATAATTGTGAGCAGTAATATCGCAAATGCTGTAATTATGGTTATTTGATTACCTGTTTGTAAAACGGACTCAATATTATTCTTATAAGATTTGCCAAAATATAGTAAATAGAGATTATAGATGACAATAATTGTAAAAAATAGGGATATAGAAAGGCTAAAGATTATGTTGTTATCAATGAAAGGCACGTAGTTTGAAAGAATAGGAGTTCCACCAGTTAGAGTGGAAAGAGTAATTAGTAATAAGGATATAATTGTAATTTTCTTTAAAATATTATCGATAAAATCATCAGATTTAAAACAGCAGAGTGAGAGTGCAATCGATACGGTCATAAACCAAAATATTTGTGATAGATCAACATGTATCACTAAAGCTGTACGAAATAGGTCTGCAAAGGGTAATATCTCTTTGATAACTGGTACTCTAGCGAAAACTATAATAACTGAAAATAATCCAGCAAGTGCAAGTGATAAACTGGATAAAAATAACCAGGCTATAGATTTTTTAATTAAAGGCATTATAACGTTATAAAATTATTTGATAAATGAAACTGCAAAATAAATACTTATTACATTGGTATCAATCAATAATTTGTTTAATTTTCCTAATGATAATATTAGGAGGCTTTACCAGATTAACTGATTCGGGCCTCTCTATTACAGAGTGGGGTGTTGTAAGCGGTATTATCCCGCCTCTAAGTCAACATGATTGGAGTGTCTTGTTTAGGAAATATCAGGAGATACCTGAATTTAAGTTAATAAATTTTGCTATGAGTATAGATGGTTTTAAGCAAATTTTTTGGCTCGAATACCTACATAGGATTCTTGGCCGCATTTTAGGTATCATTACAATATCTGGATTTTTCGCTTTCCTAACCTGCAAAACTTTTTCAGGAAAGCAAAAAAAACATATATCAATAATTACGGTATTAATACCAATTCAAGGTGTAATTGGTTGGTTTATGGTTAAGTCAGGATTGTCGGATGATATTGATGTCTCGCATTATATGCTCGCTTTGCATTTGACTACAGCTTTTGCCTTACTTTTTATTCTGGCGAGATTTTATTATGATGAATATCATGAATCTCTAGTGATAAAAGAAAGAGCAGGGTATCTATTCTTTCTTCGGGCAATAATATGTGTAGCATTCTTACAAGTTGTTTTTGGTGCTTTGGTTGCAGGGCTAAATGCCGGGTTAATCTATAATGAATTTCCGTTTATGGGAGAGGGTTATTTACCGAGAGAAATTTATGATAATAATTTATTATCACCTAGTTTAGTTGAAAACCCCGCTATAGTACAATTTATTCACCGAAACATAGCTTTTATTTTGAGTGGCTTGATTATTCTTTTTGGTTATAAATTTTACAAAACTTTTAATATTTATATAAAAAAACAATACAAACTTGTAATTTATCTTTTATTATTGCAAATGCTCATCGGTGTCTTGGTTTTATTAACATCAGTAAATATATATTTAGCCATATTGCATCAATTTATTGCTGCTATCTTTATATATAGACTGAGTTGGCTTTACATGAGTGTATTAAAAAATTAGAATATGACGTATAAAAATATCTTTAGCAACGCGATTACAGATCTGAAACAAGAACATAATTATCGTGAATTTCTTGAGCTATATCGAATCTCAGGTCAATACCCTTACGCTTATAATTTTAAAACTAATCGTAAAATTGTTATTTGGTGTAGTAATGATTATTTAGGTATGGGGCAAAATAATAGTGTCATTAATGCTTTAAAGCAGTCTGTTGATAAATATGGCGTTGGTGCTGGGGGGACAAGAAATATTTCTGGTAATTCTCATCCTATAGTGCAGCTCGAGAATGATATTGCAGCTTTGCATAAAAAAGAGGCTGCTCTAATTTTTACCTCAGGTTATGTTGCTAACTATACAACTATTAAAACCTTAGTCAAAATTCTAAAGGATGTTGTGATTTTTTCTGATGCAGGTAATCATGCCTCTATTATTGATGGCATTAATGCCTCGGGTGTAAAAAAAGAAATTTTTAAGCATAATAGTATGCAAGATCTTGAGGAAAAGCTCAAATTACACCCTCAAGAGAGCAAAAAATTAATTGTTTTTGAGTCGGTCTACTCAATGGATGGCAGTATTGCTCCTATTAAGGAGGTAGCTAATTTAGCTAAAAAATATAATGCCTTAACTTATATAGATGAAGTACATTCTGTAGGCCTCTATGGGAAAAATGGAGAGGGGCTAACAACGTCCTTAGGTTTAGAGAAAAAAATTGATATAATTCAAGGAACTTTTGGTAAAGCTTTAGGAGTGGTTGGAGGCTATATTTGCGCTAGTCCTGAGATAATAGATGTGATTAGGTCATATGGTAGTGGATTTATTTTTACTACAGCCATCCCACCTGCAATATGTGAGGGCATTAGGGCTAGTATAGCATATGTTTCAAGGGATGATATTCCTGAACGCAATATTTTCTTTCATAAAGTTAAAAAGCTAAAAGAGTTGTTATCAAGCGCTCATATAGATTTTTTAGATACACCAGGTCACATTATTCCGGTAATGATACGTGATGCTGCTAAATGTAAAGAGGTAGCTGAGAATTTACTTCATAAACATGATATCTATATCCAGCCAATCAATTATCCTACAGTGCCAAAAGGTACAGAAAGATTGCGCATAATCATCACACCATTTCATTCTGAATTCTTGATGAATAAATTAATCACAGCATTAAAAGAAGAGCTGGGTTGATATCATAAGGGAGATTTAAATTTGTAAAAGAACCGTAGGGGCGGTGTCCTCCCGCCCAAGAAGCATCGAGTTCGGTCTTATCAAGGGCGGGAGGCCCCCCCTGGGATTGAGGGCGAACCCACGTGCTTGCTGATGCGGAAGCAAGACGGTTATTACGAGAGTTTTACAACAATGCCATTCGTTCAATCTTACTAATTTGATTCCTAATCTCGGTAGCTTTCTCGAATTCTAGATTGGCGGCTTGTTTTAACATTTCTTTGCGAAGTTTGGCAATATGTTTTGCTGGGTTTTTAATTTTTATCTCCTCTGCAATATCTTGCTGGGAAACTGATCCAACTAAATTACTTACATAATCAAAGACAGATTTTTTAATTGTTACGGGAGTAATATTGTTTTTTTTGTTATGAGCTAACTGGATGTCACGTCTTCGGTTAGTTTCGTTTAAAGCTCTTTGCATGGAGCCAGTTATATTATCTGCATAAAGAATTACATAAGATTCACTATTTCTAGCGGCTCTACCAATTGTTTGGATAAGAGAGGTTTCTGATCTCAGAAACCCTTCTTTATCCGCATCCAATATTGTTACTAGGCCACATTCTGGAATATCCAATCCTTCTCTAAGTAAATTTACTCCAACTAAAATATCATATTCGCCGTGACGCAGTGATTGGATGATTTGAACACGTTCTAAGGTTTTGATATCAGAATGCATATATACTGTGTTAAAGCCAGAATCTTTAAGGTATCCTGTTAAGTTCTCAGCCATTTTTTTTGTTAAGGTTGTCACTAAGACTCGCATATTTTTAGAGATGACATCTCGGCTAGAGGTAATTAAATCATCAATTTGATTTTCTGTTGGCCTAATGAAGCATATTGGGTCAACAAGACCTGTTGGCCTAATGATTTGACTAACATATTTATTATCGGTTAAGGCCATTTCAAATTTACCGGGAGTGGCAGAAACAAAGACAGTTGATGGCCGCATATTATCCCATTCTTCAAATTTAAGCGGGCGATTATCTAGGGCTGATGGTAGTCTAAAGCCATGTTCAATCAAAGATGATTTTCTGGCCCTGTCACCATTATACATTGCGCCAATTTGTGGAATGCTTGCATGAGATTCATCCGCAAATAATAATGCATTTTTGGGTAGGTATTCAAATAATGTCGGAGGAGCTTGCCCAACGCCTCTACCTGATAAATAGCGAGAATAATTTTCGATACCTTTGCAGGTACCAGTTTGTTCCATCATCTCAATATCAAAATTGGTTTTTTGTTCTAACCTTTGAGCTTCTAATAACTTACCTGAATCTTTTAGAAATTTTACATGGCTATCTAATTCTTCGCCAATTAATTCTGCCGCCAGGTCTATTGTTGGTCTTGGTGTTACAAAGTGGGTTCTGGCATAAATAGTGCAGCGATTTAGTTCGCAAGATTTCTTGCCAGTTATTGGATCAAATTCATAAATATTTTCAATTAAGTCACCAAAGAAACTGATTCTCCAAGCTCTATTTTCCAAATGCGCTGGAAAAATATCGAGCGCATCGCCTTTGACCCTAATCTTGCCTCTAGTAAAATTATGATCATTGCGCTCATATTGTAGATCAATTAATTTTCTAATGAGATCAAGCATTGAGATTTGGTCCTGCTTTAGGACTGTTACGGTCATCTTCGAATAGAGCTCTGGTGACCCAAGTCCATAAATGCAGGAAACTGAGGCAATTATTATAACATCACGCCGTTCAAATAATGAGCGTGTAGCGCGATGGCGGAGTAGGTCTATTTGATCATTGATAGAGGCATCTTTCTCAATGTAAGTATCTGTTTTAGCAACATAGGCTTCGGGTTGGTAATAATCATAGTAAGATACAAAGAACTCGACAGCATTATCAGGAAAGAACCCTTTCATCTCACCAAAGAGCTGGGCGGCTAAAGTTTTATTATGCGCTAAAATTAATGCTGGTCTTTGCAAGTTGTTGATAATATTGGCCATTGTAAAAGTTTTTCCAGAACCAGTGACCCCCAGTAATATTTGGTTAGGCTTTGAGTCGTTTAAGCCTTGAGTTAATTCATCAATAGCTGTGACTTGATCTCCAGCTGGGCTGTAGCTAGATTTAAGTTTGAAAGGTAATTCTTGCATTATGTGTATAGTTTAAATATATGTAGGCAGTAATTATTTATAGTATTTATAATGTTTATTGCAACAAAGCTATATGCATATTTTTTTGGTAAATTTGTTGGCAAAGATGAGGGAGGCAATAGCTATTTTAGAATAGCTACACCAAAGAGTCATCCAGAGCGTAGATGGGTTGTATATAATGGAATAGTTGAAGCTAGTAAAGTTCCAGCTAAATGGCATTTATGGTTACATCATGTAACTGATCAATTACCAAGTGAGAGTAACAAAGAGCCATATAAGTGGCAAAAGCCACATCAGCCAAATTTTACATCAACAAGTAAGGCTTACTACCCATTATCAGAGGCAGAAAAATATAGCGCGTGTAAGCAAAGTTATTACAATGCTTTTGATCCTAATTTGAGTGTCGAACATGAATAAAAATTATTTTGAAACTATCATTGGTATTCTTGTAGTAATTGTGACTGTGGTATTTTTTCTAAATGCCCGTAGTACCGCTGAGTTAAATGTCGATAAGAAAAATTCCTATGATTTGCATGCAAGATTCTTGCGTATAGACGGTGTCGATGTTGGTAGTGATGTTAGAATTGCTGGTATAAAAATAGGCTCGGTGACTGATTTGAAATTAGATGGAGAGTCATATGAGGCAGTGTTAAAGATAACTATCTCTGATGAATATAATATTCCTGAAGATTCTTATATCTCGATTATTAGTTCAGGATTACTGGGTGGTAAATATATTGATATTGAACCTGGTATTGCTGATCAATTTTTAAAAGATGGTGAAAGTTTGGTTTACACTAGATCTTCTCTTAGTATTGAAAGTCTGCTGAGTAAGTTTCTTTTTAAAACCTAATTGCAAAATATTCTGATGTTAATATTTAGCTCTATAGCAGCTCTCATATTCAGGCCGTTCCTTAAAATGGGCATTATATTAATTGTAACCTTATTGTTTGCACAAAATAGTTACAGCTTTGGCATTTTTTTTGGCGGGAACGATGATGAGCAAAGTAAAGTTCTAACTGCTACAGCGGAAGTATTAGATAATATAGCCACATATAAAGCAGAGGCGGATATATATTTTAAAGAAAAAAATATTGAAGCTGTCTTAGATAAATATCAGAAACTATATGCATTGATTGAGACGTATGATCTTGAGGAAGAGCGGTTATCTTATTATTTATATTTAACCAAAATTAATCATTATCAGCATGATAATTTATCTTTATTAAGCAATCTTAATTCGGCAATGCTTATTGCGCTTGATCTGGGAGACGATCAGAATCTAGCTTATATTTATAGTAGGATGGGTTATGTGCATTATGATGAGTTTAATTATTTTTTAGCGAAGTCATTAATTTCTCAGGCTGGGGAGATGTATATAGAGGATAATAATGATAAGGCTTTGGTAGAAATTTATTATAATTTAAACGTAATATCAGCTAAGTTGAATCAGCTTGATGAAGCGGAAGAGTTTAGGGTCAAATATGATGAGTTAGTAATATTGTATCCTAATTTAGATATATTCAAACTGCTTGTTGATGAAAGTAAAAATAGACGCTTAGATGTGCGTAGTAAGTTTGCTGAGAAAGGTTTTATAGAGGCAAATATTGTGGAAATACAAATATTAAATAAAGTCACGGCCAGGGTTTATAAGTTTACTATGAAGATAGGTGATGAGCTAAAATTTGAAAACATCAATATCACGCCAAGAAGTTGCTGGAAAGCTCCTTCTAATCAATTACCAAACAATTACGCATTTTTTGATATTATGGATAATCAAACTTATGAACATATATTCTATGGCTGGATTCTCTCAAGCAACCCAAGTTTAAATTCAATGACTCATCAATTTTATAATATCTCATTACGTAATTGCGTAACCAAAGATTATAAATAAGAATCTAGCATGGTAGAAAAAGAAATTATTTGGAGTCAAAATGACGCTTTGTTGGATTATGATCTAGCAGTAGATTCGATGGAGAATCATGTTAATCAAATGATTTTAGGCAAGGAAAAAGAGAAAATATGGTTAGTTGAACATGACCATATTTATACCCTGGGTGTAAGCGGTAAGGAGACTGACATTATTAATAAAACCGATATACCTATCAAGCAATCTAAACGTGGTGGCAAAATAACCTATCATGGGCCAGGGATGCGTATTATTTATGTTATGTTAGATTTAAATAAAGGTAAGGATGGGCGAGATATTCGTAAATTTATTCAATCTTTGGAACATTGGGTAATAGATAGTTTAAAACATTATGGAATAGATAGCTTCATTCGAGATGATAGAGTGGGGATTTGGGTGATGCATCAAGGAGTTGAAAAAAAGATTGCGGCAATTGGCGTTAGGGTCAGAAAATGGGTTACATATCATGGTATAGCTATTAATATTGCACCAGACCTAGCAAAATTTAGTAATATTATCCCTTGCGGAATTGATAGTAAGAAATATGGTGTTACCTCGTTAAAGGCAATGGGAGTTAATACTGATTTTAAAGAGTTTGATGCTATTCTTAAAAAAGAGTTTTTTAGAAAATTTACTTAATCGGTATCATGGTAAAAGAATGTTAAAACATGTTTGTTTGATATTGATTACTTTACTGCAATTCTCTCATGCATCAGAATTAGAGCTTTTAAGTGATGAGGTTATCTATGATAATGCATCAGGCTTATTGAAGTTTACAGGAGAGATTAATGCTACATATGAGCGATATGAGTTTAGTTCTAAAGATATATTGTATAACAAAGCAGCAAAAGAAATATATGCAAATAATGAAAGCAATCTAACCACAGCAGGATATAATTTAATATCTGATAATATCGTTTTATCAGATGATTTTGTTCATGCTAATATCACAAAGTTACATTTAAAGTTTTTTGATATGGGTTCAATCTTTGCTGATAGTGCTGAGAAAAATAATGATGATTTTACCTTGGATAATGTTTATTTTACCAAATGTAGAATTTGCAAAAATAAAAGCAAAATAACTCCGTTATGGAACATCAGGGCAAAATCGGCGGAATATAGAGAGGCGCAAGATAACTTTTACTTCAAGACTTCGAAATTATATATTTATGATGTTCCGGTTTTTTATATGCCATATTTTATTGCGTCTGGTAATAAATATCCAAAAAAATCAGGTTTACTCTATCCAGAATATTCAAGTGATTCAATCAAGGGAGATAACATCACTTTACCATTATTTATTAATATTAAGCCTAATCTTGACTTCACCTACACGCCGCTATTATTTCGCGACAACAATGTAAATCATGACTTAGAAGTTAGGCATATGAGAGCGGAGTCGAATGTTATTTTTAATATAGCTTATCTAAGACTAAATGATCAATTCAGAAGTTATTTAGTAGCAGAAGATTATGCTATTTATGATAAAGATAAATGGCGCGTTAAAACAGAAGGGGGTTACAATCCTTCATATGGAAATTTTAATTTTAATATTCACCGAACATCAGGTAGCGAATATTTGTCGAGATATTTAAATGATGATAGACGTTATGAAGAAAGCGAAATTAGATTTGCCTCGAGCGAAGCAAATTTATTGGTAAATTATAGCTATGTTAATGATTTTACGAGTAGTGAGAGATCCTATTATCGCTTACCTAACATTGATTACCATAAGAGTTACCGGCTTGATAAGTTTGGTGTTACTTCGAAGAATATAGTAAATTATGATAATGTGAGATTGGAAGATCAGACCAGTCGTGATCGCGTTTCATATACCAATATTTTATCAAATATAAAGCATTTTAACTATGGAGATATTATTGATTATGGTATTAGCAATCGAGTAGATGATTATGGTGTTATAGAAGCTGATGATACAGGGATGCGTTACCAGTTAGCTGGTTATATTAACTGGCATCGAAATTATGTTAATCAAGCTTCTAGCTCAATCTTTACACCTAAATTATCACTTAGCAGTAGCAAGTTAATATTAGATGATGTTGTAGCTAATTATGACTCTAGGGCTAATCAATTAAATTTCGCTAACTTAACTAGGGTTAATAATGCGTTTGGTTATGATATTATCGATGAGGCGGTCAAAGTTGCTTTTGAGTTAGGTTATTTAAAGTCGCAAGAAAACTTAGACTTTGAATATAAATTCGGTATTAAATATTCAGATCAAGTATCAAGTGAATATGAGGTTGGTAGCGGCTTGGAAAGTCAGCTATCAGATCTTATGAATAGTTTTTCACTGGCAAATGATATCTATAGAGTCAGTTATTTCAATCGCTTAGCACATGAGGATTTGTTCCCATATTATAATAGTTTAACTCTCTCAACTAGTTTTGAAAAATTCTCACTATCGGCAACAGTTGCGCATTTGGAGTATAGTCATTTGGATGATAGTCTTGCGGATGATAAAAACTTATCAACAAATATTGGTTATGAGATTACTCCTAATTTAAACATTTCAAATATTTCTAGCTTTTCTTATGCGGATCAAGGTATCTTATCAGGCGGTATGACTCAAAATCAATTTGCAATTACATATAAAGGTCGCTGCATTTATACAAAACTAAGCCTCATTAGTCGCTTCTATAGCAATGATGATGTTAAAGATGATCGGACGATTAGTTTAGCAATTGATATATTGGGTAGTCTTGCTAACTAGCCGGCCCAACTCTGTAGGGGCGGTCCCGCCAGGCTGTCAACATAAACAGATCTTGCTTTTATCCCGGCAAGCGGGGTGTTTGGCCCTACCAAGGGTGGTGCAATTCAAAGTATGAGAGCTTGCCCTGTAATGTGAATCAATAAAAAACATTGTGATATTAAATAATATTTTCTATTATCAGCGCCTTTTAAAGATAGAAGTTTATGTGTGGAATATTTGGTATTATAGGTAAGAATCAGGTTGCTGAGCACCTTATAGATGGTTTGAAGCGTTTAGAATATCGAGGCTATGATTCTTCAGGGATTGCAATCATTAATAATGGTGAGCTGCAGATTGAAAAAGCTAGTGGTAAAATTAAGGAATTAGTCAATAAAATAGGGGATAGAGAAGTTCCTGGCACATTAGGTATTGCTCATACCAGATGGGCAACTCATGGACGGCCCATAACAGAAAATGCTCACCCTCATGATAATGGTAAGATAGCCGTTGTGCATAATGGCATTATCGAGAATTTTAAGATCCTACGAACGGATTTGGAGGAGTTAGGCTACAAATTTAAGTCTGATACCGATACTGAGATTGTACCATATTTATTGGATTGTTTTTTAGTTCAAGGTGATGAAATACATTTAGCTATTAGGAAGGTCTTGGAAAAAATACAAGGTGCATTTGCCCTAGGGATCGTTTTAAAAGAATATCCTGACTTACTAATTGCAGCAAAGAGAGGTTCTCCACTAGCTATTGGTATTGGCCAAGATGAGAAATATATTGGATCTGATGCTTTTGTTATGGCGCCTTTAACTACCAAAATTTGTTATTTAGAAGATGACGATATTGTTTATTTAAGTAATGAGAAAGTTGAGATTTTTGATACTAATGATCAAATTGTCACAAGAGATTTTATCGAGCAAAATATCTCACAAATTTATGTTGGTAAGGAGAATTATCGGCATTTTATGCAGAAGGAAATTGATGAGCAGCCGACAGTAATTGCGAATCTTATCAATACTTATTATGATCGTATTACTAATGTTATTAGTTTTGATAAGGTTGATTTAGATTACAGCAAAATTGATAATATTGTAATTGTTGCTTGTGGAACATCATTATATTCTGGCGAGGTCGCTAAATATTGGTTGGAACAATATAGTGATGTAACGGTTCGTTTATATATTGCTTCTGAATTTATTCATGATCATAAGTTGAATGAAAATGATTTGGTTATATTCATCTCTCAGTCAGGTGAGACGGCAGATACATTAAAGGCTTTAAAGATTGTTCGGGAGCAAGGTCGAAAAAATTTAATCCTTGTGAATAATCAGATGGGCAGCATGTCAAATATTGCTGATAACATCATTTATCTCCATGCCGGTCCAGAGATAGGAGTTGCCTCAACTAAGGCATTTACATCGCAACTTGCGGTATTTGCATTACTTACTCTTAAAATTGCGCAGGAAAAAAATCTCATGACAGAATCTGAGGTGGTTGAGATAATGCGAAGCTTTAGACGTCTGCCAGCTAAAATGTCCAAAGTATTGAATAACCATGCTCAGGTAAAAGCAATTGCTAGTAAGTTAGTGACAAGCCATAGCGTTCTTTATATAGGGCGTGGCGTATCATATGGAATTGCTAAAGAGGCGGCATTAAAGTTAAAAGAATTATCTTACATTCATGCTGAAGGAATTGCTGCAGGTGAGTTAAAGCATGGGCCGATTGCTTTAGTGGATGAGGAATTATATGTTATTGTGATCGCGCCATGTAATGATAGGTTTGCTAAATTATTATCTAACGTGCAGGAAGTATCGGCCCGGGGTGGTAAATTGATTATCTTATCTGAGGCTGATGGTATTAAGCAGGCAGAGGATATTTGTAAAGATTCAATAGAGTTGCCACCGGTAATTGACTTCTTATCACCGATATTATATTCCGTACCAGCTCAATTACTTGCATATTACGTGGCTGTGTTTAAAGGTACGGATGTTGACCAGCCAAGGAATTTGGCCAAGTCAGTAACGGTGGAATAGTTATAAATTTATACGAGCAATATTAAATAATTAGAGGTTAATATGACAAATTTTGATGTAATAGTAATTGGTGGTGGACCAGGTGGATATGTGGCGGCTATTAAAGCAGCGCAAGTTGGTTTTAAGGTCGCGATAATTGAAAAGGCTGAACTTGGTGGAGTTTGTTTAAATTGGGGTTGTATCCCAACTAAGGCATTACTTAAATCCGCGGAAGTTAATTACATGTTAGCTAATTTAGAAAAATATGGCTTTAAAAAGCCAGTCAAAGCTGAGTTTGATTTTAGCCGCATTATTGAAAGATCAAGAGAGGTCTCAGCTAAGCTATCGGGTGGTATTAAGCATCTGATGAAGAAAAATAAAATTACACATTTTAATAATGAGGCTAAGTTAAATGGTCCAGGAAAAGTAAGGTTATTCACAGACGGAAAATTTAAAGAAGACATAACAGCAAAGCATATAATTCTAGCAACAGGGGCTCGGGCTCGTGTGTTAAAAGGTTTGGAGCCAAATGGTGATTATCTATGGAGTTATAGAGAAGCGTTAGTGCCTAAAGAATTACCTAAATCTATGGTGATTATTGGTAGTGGTGCAATTGGCGTTGAGTTTGCATCATTCTATAGTGCTTTTGGCAGCGAGGTTACAATTGTTGAATTGCAGGATAGAATTCTACCAGTTGAGGATATTGAAATATCTGAGATAGCTGAAGCTGAATTTGAGAAACAGGGTATTAAGATTTTAAAAGGCCATAGTGTTAAATCTCATAAGAAGAAAGGTGATCAAGTGGAAGTGGTTATCACTAACCATAAAACAGAGAAAACTGAAACAATTAAAGTAGATAAAATTTTATCTGCGGTAGGTGTTGTTGGTAATGTTGAGGATTTGGGCCTAGAAGTTAGCAGGGTTAAGGTTGAGCATAATCAAATCATCATTGATGAATATTGCCGGACAGATGAGCCGGGCGTTTATGCTATAGGTGATGTTGCAGGAGCTCCATGGCTTGCTCACAAAGCTTCTCATGAAGCGATTATTTGTATTGAGCATATTAAAAATCCGAATGAGACGCATAAATTAAACCGCAAAAATATTCCAGGATGCACATATTCACATCCACAAATTGCCTCAATTGGTTTGACAGAGGCTGCGGCTTTGGAGCAGGGATTCAAAATTAAAGTGGGTAGATTTCCGTTCGCAGCTAATGGTAAAGCAATAGCTTTATCAGCTGATAGCGGTTTAATTAAAACCATCTTTGATGAGGCAAGCGGTGAATTACTTGGCGCTCATATGGTGGGAGCTGATGTTACTGAAATGATTTCATCATTTGTTGTGGGCAAAACTATGGAAGCTACAGAGCAAGATTTTATGAATGTAATATTCCCGCATCCAACATTATCTGAAATGATTCATGAATCTGTTTTGGATGCATTTGATAAAGCGATACATATTTAGTTTATAAACCATCATAGAGTAGGGCTCATGCCATTCTTAATTCTCTTAGCTTTAATAATTATCTTGATCTCGATATTTAAATGTCGGAAAGAGATAAGTGCGAATAGGAAATATTGGTCTAGGGTATTAATGGGCTTGATTTTTGGAGCAATATTATTTCGTTATGGGCAGGCTTTGTTTGCTTTGGTAGCGATAGTTGCTCCATTTTTATTTCGCCATCTTGGGTCAATTAGTTATGTGGCACGGATTTTTCATAAAAATTCTCAGGCTAAGTCAGTTGATAAAGCGATGGG
The DNA here is from genome assembly GCA_018659145.1 of Rickettsiales bacterium. Lineage (GTDB taxonomy): Bacteria > Pseudomonadota > Alphaproteobacteria > Rickettsiales > JABIRX01 > JADHOX01. The sequence continues at coordinate 5,258 of JABJNB010000051.1, read as the reverse complement.
TAAGAGGGAAGCTGCCGAAGTTCTCGGTGTTAGTATTGATGCTTCGAAGGAAGAGATTAGTAAGAAATATAAAAAATTAATGAAAGCCGTTCATCCAGATATGGATGGCTCGGAATATATGTCGAGCTTAATCAATAACGCCAAGGATATTTTATTAAAATAAATAATTGTCGCGGGAGAGGGTTCTTTACCCTTCGTAGGGGCTTGCAACAAATAAAAATCCTGCGCTTTTTTACAAATCTGACCAATATACAAAATTGCGTAAGGGCGCTGTCCTATCGACCTTGGCAGACCGATCTCGATGCTTCTGGGCGGGGAAACCTCGCTCCTACATCTTGATAAAGATAATTTCCCAGCTTAATTGCTTTATCTCATCATTCATTTGTTTTAAATAACGATAATCTGCTTTGGTTATGGGTTTCGAATTGTTGGCTTTGTAACCGATTCCGCTCAGCTTGAAGTGATGTAGTAAGTCAAATAGAGAGTCAAAATCTTGTATATAAGATTTTGTTTGAATAATAATGTCCAGGAAATCTTCTGAATCAATCAGCGGGTTGGTTTTGAGTTTAGTTGTTAAATGCTGATTAATTTTGGTTATCTCTTTAAACGATGCTGTTGAGGGAAGGCTAACAAAGATTTTGCCATTTGGTTTTAGAATTTGCCGAATTTGCTTTAAGGATGATTTTATATCAAGGCTCCAATGCAGACTCATATTGGCAAAAATAATATCATATTTTTGCTTATGCAGGCTTAGATCGTTAAAGTCACCCGGCATGATATTGCAGCTTGGGAATTCTGTCTTCGCAATATCCAGCATTGCTTGAGCATTATCTAGCAATGTTACATTCTTGTGAAACTTATTTGGTATATGAGATATGATAGCTCCATCTCCAGAACCTAGATCAATTATTTTGCTATCAAGCGTTAGATAATCTTTGCTTAAGCAATATAGGTCTTTTGCAATTTCTTTTTGTAAGCTGGAGTGAGTATGGTAATAATGGGCTTTATTGTTAAAATCACGTTTAATCAGAGTTTTTAATGGTGTCATAGATTTATAATCTGATTAACATACTCTTTGAATTCATCTGGATGCGATAGAAATAAAGCGTGCGGTGCATCCTCAACTAATCTTATATTTATATTCTTAAATGATTTTTTAAAAATGCTCGTTTGTTGATAACTCACCACATTATCTTGCAGGCCATGCATAATATAAATTTCTTTCTTGCAGTTATTATAGACCGATGCATCAAATAATTCTAAAAAGAATAGCCATTCAAGTAAAGACTTCTTGTCTAACTCTTCGCCATAACAATTATGATCAGTTAAATATTTAAATAGCTGCCTCTTTGGAAAAGAGGTGCTAAAATTAAACTTCTGTTTCAAGAGCTCTGGATCCTCCTTTAGCATGCTAATAAAACTAGACATGACCTCGGGGTCTTTACCAAAGGGGTTGTTTTTGTTACTAATAAAATTAGCAGGGGGGGCTAAAAGTAATATTTTTTTAGCTTTAATTAAATGATTATATTTTAGCATTAAGCATGCTCCAAGCGAGAAACCAATAGCTAAATCATATTGCTTTTTTTGTTGTCCCAAGCTTTTAGATAAATTCTGCTCAGAGATAGTCATATAATCGATGTAATCAATTTTTTGACCAAGTGATTTTTCAATTAATTCTGGTTTTATTAGGAATCCAGAAAGACAAAATATATTTTTCTTAGAAGTCATAGTCATGTTCGTTAGTAGCCGCAAGAGTTGATAGAGAAGCAATCATGTCGTAATAGTCATAGAAGTTACCAAGGCTAGTTTTATTCATAGCGGTAAACTCAACACCGCTAGAATTCAAGTTAGAATATTCGTTTTTTGTTTGGTTAATTCTATAAATAGTGCCCGCGGTCTGTCCGCCAATTTGATAGGTAAAAGCTTCACAGGGCTTATGCTCAAATGTTAGAGATGTTTTTACACCTTCTTGAACAATAATTTCGGCATTTTGGGTATTGTTCTTAATAACTGCCATTTTATTACGTTCTTTTTTATTTATCTCATAGATCTGATCGCCACTATCGGCCGTCATAATACCCATCCCATAGGTGCCTCTATTTGCTTTGATATAGACATATGGTTTATCTTTTATACCAAGGGCTTGATAGTTGTTACGAATTTTAAATAAAACTTTCTCAACTTCATTAGCAACACAGTCGAGACCTTTTTTTTCTTTAAAATTAATATTTTGACAAAACCCATATTCAGTTGAAATTAAGGCTTTGGGGATTTTGAATTCTTGAGCAAATTCGGTTATAACAGCGTCATAGGATCTTAGGTTAGTGATTTTTTGTCGTTGGTACCAGCCCATATTAAGAGGGGTTAGGATGGGTTGCTTGATGTCTTCCAGTATTTCTGGCCGACCTGCTGTCATATCGTTATTCATAATAATACAATCAGCTACATAGCCATCATGCGTTACAATCCTATCAGAGTCTCGAATGATAGAGCTATAAATAATTTCTTGTGTTTCATCTAAAACAAAATCTTGCAATTCGCTTTGCAGTGCCCCGATTTTAACTTCAAAGCCAGCATTCAGAAAAATTCTATATAAGGTTTTAATATTTTCAAGATAGCCTAAATTTCTAGTATGTGACTCAGGGATAAGTAGAATTTTGTGGATATCTTCATCCTGATTTTTGATGTAACTATAAGCAAGCTTTGTGGCTATTTTGCGTGACTCGGATGATAAATTGTTAAATCCGGCCGGAAATAGATTTGTATCTACGGGCGCTATTTTATTACCAGAATACCTTATATCCACTGAGGAATATAAAGCCGGAGCTCTGGTATATTTGTTGTTTAACCAATTTTTGATATCACCGTCTTTCTCCGAGATTAACCCGTCTAAATAACTTACCAAATTATTCATAAAGCAATTGCAACTTAAGTATTTATTATGTAGTCCTCTCAGCTCAAGAGAAAACGCAAAGCAGCTAACCTTACAAGATTAACGATGAGTTTTAGAGTCTTAACTAACAGACTATTCTGTAAAGCAGGAATAACAACATGTCATTATTTTTCATCGTAGGACAATGGACGATTTATTCGAAATAGCAACTAAAAGATCAGCTAAAACTAAAGCCTATGACGCCGATTCAATAGAGGTGTTAGAAGGTTTGGAACCGGTTAGAAAACGTCCGGGAATGTATATTGGTGGCACGGATAATAATGCAATGCATCACTTGATTACTGAGGTTTTTGATAATGCTATGGACGAAGCTGTAGCTGGTTTTGCTGGGCTTATCACAATAACTGTCAAGGCTGATAATGTGATTGAGATTTCTGATGATGGGCGTGGTATTCCAGTTGATAAGCATCCTAAATATCCTGACAAATCAGCTTTAGAAGTTATTTTGACAACGCTTCACTCGGGCGGTAAGTTTAGTGGTAAAGCTTATCAGACTGCGGGCGGGTTACATGGCGTTGGTATATCGGTAGTTAATGCATTATCAGAATTTACAAAAATAGAGGTTCTGCGAGATGGGCATAAGTATTTTATGGAATTTGGCCGGGGTCATAAAACCGTGGATCTATATCACGAGGAAGTAAAAGGTAATAAATCTGGGACTAAAGTTACTTTTCAGCCAGATAGTAAAATTTTTGGCAAAGATAGTTATTTTGATCTCAAGAGAATTTATCGTTTGGCTAAATCAAAGGCTTATTTACATAAAGGTGTGAAGGTTATTTTTGGGATAGATCCTGAGATATATGAAGAAGGCGATATCCCGCAAAAGCAAGAAATATGCTATCCTAATGGTTTGGTTGACTATATTACCGATCATATAAAGGGTATGCCATGTGTGATATCAGAGTTTTTCTCTGGCCAGCATGAGTTACCAGACGATAAAGGGCGGATTGAATGGTGTATAGCTTTTCCATTGGAGGTTAATCGCGTTGATAGTTTTTGTAACACCATCGTCACACCTCTTGGAGGAACGCATGTTTCGGGTTTTAGGCTTGGTTTATTAAAGTCATGCAGGGAGTATGCTAAGAAATCTGGAGTTAAAAAATCCGAGCAAATCACCGCAGATGATATTGCATCATCTGCCTATATGATAATATCATTATTTATCATGGAGCCACAATTTCATGGTCAGACAAAAGAGAAATTGGTAAATAGAGATGTCTCACGTTTAGTTGAAGATGTGGCCCGGGATCATTTTGAGCATTTCTTAATAGCTAATCAGGCTGTAGCAAATAAGCTGATAGAGTTCTTCTTGGCTAAGTCTGAGCATAGAATGAAGTTAAGTGATTTTGCGAAAGTTAATCGTAAAACTCTTACCCAGAAATTGCGTCTTCCAGGCAAGTTAACTGATTGCTCGAAGGGTGATAAAGAGGGGACGGAAATTTTCTTAGTTGAAGGAGATTCTGCGGGAGGTTCTGCAAAGCAAGCTCGGAATCGTGAGACTCAGGCGATACTTCCATTAAAGGGAAAGATTCTAAATGTGGCGAGTAGTAGCAAGGATAAAATTTTAAAAAACCAAGAGATAAGTGATTTGCTTACAGCTTTGGGTTGCATGAGTGGTTTGCATTATAAAGAAGAGCAGTTGCGTTATGAGAAGGTTATTATTATGACGGATGCTGATGTTGACGGTAGTCATATTGCCTCGCTGCTCATGACTTTTTTCTTTAAAGAAATGCAGGATTTAGTTAAGAATGGTCATCTATATTTAGCTTACCCACCGCTTTATCGCATATCCAATGGCATAGAGAGTCATTACGTTAATTCGGAAAAAGAGCGTGATAGAATTATTGTCGATTTGGGCAAGAGGTCAAAGAAGCGCGTTGATATAGGTCGGTTCAAAGGTTTGGGCGAAATGACACCAGCGCAATTAAAGGAAACCACCATGGATCCAAAGAAGCGTCGGCTATATAAGGTTGTCTTAACGGATGAAACTTTGGCTGATGTGGGTGATAGGGTTGATTCCCTAATGGGCCGCAAACCAGAACTTCGCTTAAAATTTATCCAAGAAAACGCCTTTAAATCAATATCCTAGGCACTTGAGCCACCCGTTATTATAATGTAGAGACGCATAATCATGCGTCTCGCGCATGAGCATAAAAGCAAATAGTGAATACAATTCGAAACGCTCCCATCTTCTGAGCATTCCGACGATAATTGTGTAATTGTATATTTCAAAAAATGTAGAGACGCATAATCATGCGTCTGGCGTATAAGCATAAAGCAAATAATGAATACAATTCGAAACGCT
>JABJNB010000050.1 GCA_018659145.1 Rickettsiales bacterium | reverse complement strand
TCTCCGTAAAAAATTATTTCGTTAGCAATTCACCTGATTTAATATGAATTGTTCTCTAAGAATAACATATCCTTCCTTACTTGTCACATATTTTTTTAAATCAGGGTAAAAAAACATTATCGATCCACTACCTGAGACAAAGTAATCTAGACCCTTTAACGGCATATTGCTTAACCTTTCTTGTATTGATCTATTTAAAGAGAAGAAGGCTGATTCTAAGTCGTTACCATATGTTTTAGACAATGATAGCAGGTCTTCTGTAGTTAATATTTTATTCTCCAGACTTGCGATATCTGCTAAATTAATTTGATCAGAATAACCTTTATTGCTCTTTGCATATTCCTTAAAAACATCTTTGGTATAAGAACTAATGCCAAAGTTAAGCAAACTAACGCTACATGGCTTGATGGTTATTTTAGCTCCTACTTGATCACCAAAACCTGATATTAAACGAGCATTTCCTTGCATAAAAAAAGCACAATCCGCACCGATCTTGGCTGCTAACTTATATTGCTCTTGCTGAGTTATATCAATGTTATAGAAATTTAATAAATATTTTAAAAAACACGCAGCATTTGATGAACCACCCCCAAGGCCTGAGCCAATAGGGATGTTTTTTTCTAATTTAATCAAAAACTGATCCGCAATAGCAAACTCCTTTTGGAATATACGGTAAGTTTTAGCAAAAATACTATTCTCCCATAGAGCCTCATCTGAGCTACTTAACTCACCCAATAATTTATCTTGATACTGACCTGATATCTGCAAGCTATTTTGCTTTGATTTTGCAATCTCCAATTGGTCAAATAAATCGATATAAACAAATAAACTCTCCAACAAGTGATAATCCCCTAACTTCCCAGTGACTTTCAAGAATATATTTAACTTAGCATATGATTTAAGCATATATCACCTGATTACTTCTTCTTACGCACTCTCTGCTTGATCTTGGACTCCTCCCGCTTCCTCTTAAAGAAATCCGTAGCCTGCTGCTTGCGAAGCGGATCAGCTTTATACTTATTTCTATATGCTCCTGTTCCTGTCAGTTTATCGCTTAACCTCTCTCTTGCGGCCTTACTCATGTTCCGCCTTCTGTAATCTTTAGATTTAGATAAATTGTAACCAGCCAGAGCTCTGTTTCCAACACTAGAAACAAGTCTAACTGGACTCATAAGGTCAAAATTACCCTCTGAATTAGATATATCAGCCTTTAGCGACCCAAGAGCTCCCATAACAGTATACTTCTCGTGTGAAGATGCTTGTAGCCTGGTAAAATCTTCCTTAACTCGGCTTTCAGTATATGTGTCTCGTTCTTCATCAGATGCATCAAGCTTCATGCGTGATTTAATTTCAGCATCTGTATAACCTTCATCACGCATAGTGTTAGTTATATTTCTTTTGGCTTTAACAAGATTATTTTCCTTACTACCACTTACTCCAGCCGCTAATGATTTAAAACCCATAGCACCGGCGAAATTAGCACCATCAATAAGCGCCTTCCTAGCAAGCCCCTCACCAACTATCAATGCCGCTCCACCTAATGCATTCCTAGCACCAATTACCTTATCATCTAAAGCACTCATAGGTTTTTTGGCTAGACCACTTGTTGCGAAAGAGAATCCCCCCGAAAGTTTAGTTGCTATCTCTGGCATCTTATCAACAAAGTAACGTAATAATGCGGATATCATGAATAATATTAATATATCATAATAATCTGGCGAGTAAAATGACCTTGCTACGAATCCATCAAGTTCATCATATTTATAAGATGATTTAACAAACCAAAATCCAAACAGCGGGACTATCGGCTCGCAGCACAGAGTACGCCAGCATACTTCTATATATAAGATCTTATATAAATAAAATGTTGCCAGAGTTGCGAATGGTCCAAAGAAAATTAAAAATATTACCGGCTGTATAAACACGCTAAATAAGCTTTGTATCCACTTCATGAAATATTCTCTGGTAAAACCAAATAAGAGGAAAATGAACATTATCGGCCCCATGGCTAG
>JABJNB010000049.1 GCA_018659145.1 Rickettsiales bacterium | reverse complement strand
TTAATTCTTTAGTTAGATATTTTGAAGAATATGTCATGGTAATCAAAGTGGTTATTGTTAAATAATTCTGATTACTTTAATTGATTATTGATAGTACTCAAGGAAGAAGTTAATTTATGGAAATGGTATTACTATTTTTTAATTTACGTTAGCTGGAATACTATCATAAATCTCAAGTTGCAGTGATGCATGATTCTTAATGTCACGATTTGAGATTTCTTTACCGTTATTAATACCCTCTTTTAAACCTTGGGCAAAAGTATTGAACCATGGACCATTTTGGACATGGGTCATTTTTGCTAAGGCGCTTCCGCTATAATTAGAATATTTATCAAAAGTATCATTTAATATTTGCGTTATTTGGAGATCATTTTCTGGTACGAAAAAAACTTCCCATTTTAAATTATCCTCACCATCCATGACAAGTTCGGATGTATAATGATCTACAGGGTTGTTACCATATTTTTTATATTCATGGTAAATTGAGGTTATCAATGGACCGAAACTAAAGGCGTGGAATGGTTCTGTGACTAGTATCTTATTATGCTCAACTAAAGATTTGCAATGTGCAAAATAGATTATTTTTTGCAACTTTAGCGGATCTAAGTTGGTCTTATACTTTCTCGCAATGCGAATTAACGAATTAGCAATTTTGGCAGGACTATACACGAACTTCTTCTCCTCATAAAAAATTCTGTGCAAATTCTAGAAATATCTTTTAGAATTGTCAAACCTATAAATTAATTAATTTGAAATAAAATGTTAAAAGTGAGAATCATACCATGTTTAGATGTAAAAGACGGACAAGTTGTTAAGGGGATAAATTTTGTTGATTTTAGACATGCCGGAGATCCTGTCGAGCAAGCGAAGCTTTATAATGATTTGGGCGCGGATGAATTATGCTTCCTAGATATTGCTGCAACAAGAGAAGGAAAGGACACAATTTGCGATGTTATTGAAAAGGTAGCAAAGGAATGTTTTATTCCTCTAACGGTGGGTGGTGGAATAAAAACTATAGCTGATATTAGAAAAGTTTTAAATGCTGGGGCTGATAAAGTTTCAATTAATTCAGCAGCCATTTATAATCCAGAGTTTGTCAGAGAGGCATCGTTGGAATTTGGAGCACAATGTATCATTGCCTCTATTGATGCGAAGAAAAATGCTAAAGGTGAATTTGAAATATTTACCCATGGTGGTTCAAAGCCAACGGGGATTAATGCAATTAGTTGGGCTGAGCGAATGGTGGATTATGGAGCTGGCGAGCTTCTGGTAACTTCTATGGACCGGGACGGTACGGGTGAGGGGTTTAATCATGAATTAAATAAACTTATTACAGATAAAGTTAATGTACCAGTTATTGCATCTGGTGGTGTTGGAACTTTGGAGCATTTTAAAGACGGAGTAATTAAGGGAAATGTTTCTGCATTGCTGGCAGCTTCGGTCTTCCATTTTGGTAAATATAAGATAGAAGAGGTAAAAAGATATTTAAGAGATAATAACATAGCGGTTAGATTATAGATTATGAATAAAAAATTTAGTGATAATTTTATGCAGGAATTGACGTTGTTGATCAAGCAGAAATCAGTGGATAATGAAGATAGCTCATATACTTCCAGCTTGCTTAGAGGGAGTTTAAATAAAGTTGCTCAGAAAGTAGGTGAGGAAGCAACGGAAGTGGTAATCGCAGCTTTGGCAGAAAGTAAAGAATCTCTTATATCAGAAACTTGTGATTTGTTATTTCATTTATTGGTATTACTTGAGGCAAAAGATGTGTCACTTAGCGATCTTCGTGATGAATTAACCAATAGAAATCATGAAGATTTAGATAAGATTAAGAAAAGTTGAAAATGAAATTAGTCAGAAAGGCAACAATAAAAGAGATCAGCCCTTATCAGCCCGGCGAAGGCGACATATTTGATAATGAGGTAATTAAATTATCTGCAAATGAGAATCCATTTGGTTGCTCTCCTTTAGCTAAAGCGGCTTATATTGAAGCGGCTGGTTATTTAAACCGATATCCAGAAGGCGGGTCTAGTGATTTAAGAAAGGCTATAGCTAAAAAGCATGAAATTAGCTTAAATCAAATTATTTGTGGTAATGGATCGGATGAGATTTTTAGTTTATTGATGAGCGCGTTTACTGAAGCCGGTGATGAGATAATATATACCGAGCATGGGTTTTTAATGTATAAATTTTATGCTTTAGTAAACGGAGTTAAGCCGGTTGTTGCAAGAGAGGTCAATTTAAAAACAGATATTACAAATATCTTAAATCAGGTAACAGATAAAACCCGGATTGTATTTGTCGCGAACCCAAATAATCCAACTGGTAGTTATGTAACTCATGATGAGTTAGTAAGTCTTAGAGAATCTCTTAGATCAGATATTATTTTAGTAATAGATGGGGCTTACGCGGAATATGTTACTGAAAGTGATTATGAAGATGGTTTTGCTTTGGTGAGACAATATGAAAATGTTGTTGCGACTAGAACATTTTCTAAGATCTATGGTTTAGCAAGTCTTCGGATTGGTTATTGCTTTGCGAGTGATAGTATTATTGACGTTCTAAATAGAGTGCGCGGGCCATTTAATGTAAATTTAGCGGCGCAAATGGCAGCACTTGCGGCTATTGAGGATAAAGCTTTTTGTGAGCAATCCAGGAGTCATAATGATAAATGGCTAGCTATATTTCAAGAGGAGTTTGCTAAGTTAAATGTGACTTTTATTGATTCTGTAGCTAACTTTTTTTTGATAAGGTCAGATGAAGCTAAGTTGGATCAGTATAGGGAATTTTTGAGTGAGAATAAATTAAAAATCCGTAAAGTTGCGGCTTATGGTTTGCCAGATTATTTGCGAATTACAATTGGAGCGGATGAGGAGAATAAAAAATTATTACAATTGTCAAAGGAATTTTGGTTATAGATTATGCAAAAAGTATCAGAAATTAGATCGGCATTTTTAAATTATTTTGCACAAAATGATCATAAAATTGTCAAGTCAGCACCATTGATTCCAGAGAATGATCCAACTCTGCTTTTTGTTAATGCCGGGATGGTGCCATTTAAACATTATTTTACAGGTGAGCTGATTCCGACCGCGCCGCGCCTTGTTACATCACAAAAATGTGTCAGAGCTGGTGGCAAGCATAATGATTTAGAGAATGTGGGTTACACGGCTCGTCACCATACTTTTTTTGAGATGTTAGGAAATTTCTCATTTGGAGATTATTTTAAAGAAGAAGCGATATATTACGCTTGGAATTTTCTTACTAAAGAACTGGCATTAGATCCAGCAAAGCTTTTGGTAACCGTATATCATACTGATGATGAGGCAACTAAATTATGGAAAAAGATAGCGGGTATCAGAGAGGATAAAATTCTTAAAATTGGAACAAATGATAATTTTTGGTCAATGGGTGATGTTGGTCCATGTGGACCATGTTCTGAAATTTTCTATGATCATGGCGCGCATATTCCTGGCAGTAAACCAGGGCAAGGTGATGAGGGGGATCGTTTTGTTGAGATTTGGAATTTGGTATTTATGCAATATCAGATGCTTAAAAATGGTGATCGGATAGATCTGCCAAAACATTGTATTGATACGGGAATGGGTTTAGAGCGAGTAGCCTCTATAATGCAAGGCAAGAGTAATAATTATGATATTGATTTGTTTCAGGAAATTATCGAAGCCTCAATTCAAATAACAGGGAATAATTCTCCAGATCATATAGCTTCACATAGAGTTATAGCTGATCATTTAAGATCTAGCTGTTTCTTGATAGCAGATGGTATCACAGCCTCAAATGAAGGTCGGGGATATGTTGTTAGAAGAATTATTCGGCGTGCAATCAGGCATATAAATAAACTTGGCGGTAGTGATAATGTTTTAACAAAACTTGCACCATATCTCATTGATAGAATGGGTAAGCATTTTGATGAATTGGAAGTTGCGAGAGCAAGTATTCTTGCGGAGTTATCTAGAGAAGAAGAGAGCTTCTCACAAACCTTGGATAAAGGGATTAAAATATTAGATTCGGAGTTAAGCAATCTGAAGGGTAATAAGTTATCCGGAGAAGTGGCTTTTAAACTTTATGACACTTATGGCTTCCCTCTTGATTTGACGCAAGATATCTTGCGTGAAAAGAATTTAGTTGTTGATGAGGAGGGGTTTAATTCTTTAATGAAGGAGCAAAAGGTTCGAGCTAAGGCTAATTGGAAGGGTTCTGGTGACGTGGTAGGAGAGGAGTTATATTCTAGTCTCACTAAAGAGATTTCGGCAACAGAATTTTTAGGCTATGATCATGATAGTGTAAATGCAGAGGTTAAGTCGATCATTGTTAATAACCAGGTCACTGATAAATCATCGGAGCAGGAATCTGATATTTATGTAATCACAGATAAGACTGTTTTTTATGCAGAATCAGGTGGTCAGATTGGAGATAGTGGGCTAGCTATTTCTGCTAATTGTGAATTAGAAATTTTAGATTGTCAGAAAAAATTAGGCGGCTTGTTTGTCCATAGGGCTAAAATAAAATCTGGTGAGTTGGTTAAAGGTGCTAAATTAGATTTAGCGATTGATCAAAATAAAAGAATTAAAATTAGAGCAAATCACTCAGCAACACATTTATTGCATTCTGCATTAAAAGATGTGCTTGGTAATCACGTAACTCAAAAAGGTTCCTTTGTTAATGAAGAGTTATTACGCTTTGATTTCTCGCATAATAAATCTTTGAGCAAGGATGAGATTGCCCAGATCGAGCAAAAAGTAAATCAGGTCATCTGGCAAAATGTTCCAGCTAAAACCGAAGTCATGAAAATTGACGATGCTAAAGCAAAGGGTGCGGTGGCACAATTTGGCGAAAAATATGACGATGTTGTACGAGTCGTTTCTTTCGTAGGGGCTACCCTCGTGGTCGCCCAACCAAACTCAACCACACACTCAATCGAGCTATGCGGCGGAACCCACGTAAGCCATACTGGAGACATCGCAATTTTTAAAATCATATCAGAGGGTTCAGTTGCATCCGGCATTCGCAGAATCGAAGCTGTAACTAGAGAAGCTGCATTTACAAGATTAAGTTCTGCTTATAGTAATATAGTTGATATTAGCCTAAAATATCAAATAGATAGCGATAAGATTGATAACAAAATTGACAGCTTGATTCAAGATAAGAAATCTTTAACCAAAGCTATCAGCAAATATAAAATATCTGAATATAAAGCCAAAGCTCTAGCGTCAATAGAAGAGGTGAGTGGTAATAAATTATTCATATTTAAAACCGAAAATCTAGATATGGGCGATTGTCGCGATTTGGCTCAGCAAGTCCTAAAGCAAGGCAATGCAGTCGTTGCTTTACTTAATGTATCTGAGGGAGAAAAAGTTGCGGTTCTTTTAGCGAAAGATCCAAAAATAACCTCATTTAATGCCGGTGAATTAATTCGTAAAATTACACCACTAGTTGGCGGGAAAGGTGGTGGTGGTAAAGCTGATTTTGCGCAAGGTGGCGGAGTTATGTCTGGTGACTTAACAAATGCTTTGTCAGTTATTAAAAAAATAATATCTGACAGTTAAAATTGTCACTTGATCACGTTCGGTCTACCTGAGTGGAGCTGGATAAAAGGGAAGTTTGTATTTTCGTTAAGATGGGATGACGCATGATTAGTTGGTAAGGTTAGTAAAATCATTAAAAAAATCTCTACTATCTTTTACTAGTTTTCAAATTTTATACTATATGCTCATAAAACACCTCTCTGATTACTTCTGAGACCATTATCAGAATCTATTAATTTTTGTGTTGATTTAGTAGGAGTGTTTTTTGGACTAAAGCTTGAAGCTTTAATATCATGACCTTTTAGAGCTTTTCCTATCTCATCAATAGCTTGCTGCGTGCTTGGAGAGAACTCAGCTGGTTGTGGTGTCTGATTATCTTTTCCTTCGAGTGACGGCACATCTTTTTCAGGGAGGACTGACAATGCCTCTTCGCCAGGCAGAAGAGGGTTTTTGGCATCCTGTGCTTGTGCCTTGACTTCTTGTTTTTGAATATATTTGTCATCAACATCGGACCATAATGAACTGTTAAAGCCACTCCCCTCCACCTTCCAAGCTGGATTTACATGCACATCATATCCTTCGCCTATCCTCTCTTTGTACAGATCCGCTACACCTTCTTCTCCTCTGGGAAAAGATACGCAGCCAGATAGCTTCGGAGAATCCCCCTGTTCTACATCTTTGTTGCTCATTACTAGATTGACTAGATTATTCGCGCTTCTGTCTTTTAATTTGTCAAATTCTGTAGCATCCGGGCTATACTCTATTCTGGGGCCGGATGCAAAGCTTGGGTAAATATCGTCGGTGAATGCTTCTGCATATTTTGTATTACCATGTTCTTGATTATGAGCAATTACCCTGTGGTTATCTTCTTGCAAACCTTTTGTTACTGCATAATCTTGGTTTGATCCAAAGCCATATTGTGCTGTTTGATCTGGCATTATTCCTTCTGCATTATGATCTATCCCGTTCTTCATCTCTGTTAATTGATCAAAGTCTGCGGTAACTTTAATTGGATCTAAGGTCTTCATCACTAGTTTTTGATGGTCATCTAATTTAATTTCGAAGTTACTATAGCTCATAACTTCAAGAGGCTCTTTATTTAGATCGTCAGTTATTGGAATTACTCCTTTACTTGCAATATCAACGAATTGACCACCTGTATCAGTGCATACAATTAGTTGGTTTTCTTGGTTAACAAAAGGTGACCCATCTTGATTAGTAAAAGAATATAATTGTTCCTTATCTTCAGATAATACAGGGGTTGGCGTGTGGATACGGTGAGTTAATTTTTCGGATAATTCCTTGCCTAACTCTTCAGTTGATATTTCTGAGTTAATAGCCTCTCCCTTTGAGCTTTGCAGCGGCATAATAGGAGGTATTTCAACTGCGCTTGTTACTCCATCTGTAATCATGCTATATTCTACTGCGCCATTAGCAAATACTGCCTTAGTGATTTTTACATCAGGATTTGTATTATCAATAAATTCTTTGACATTCTTAGCTAAGGTGGCATCTTCTCGCAAATGGGTATCAGCTTTTTTCTGGAAATCGGATATTTTGTTAACTGCATTAGCGCTGTTTTCTCCTTTTAAATCAGCGTGAAAGCCAAGTTTTGAGAACGCTGCCTTAGTTGGTATAAGTCCAGCCAAGTATTCGCCAGCATCTCTTGATGCAGATTTTTCTTTAGTTGCAAAGCCTTTTCCTACGGCGCCATTTTTTAAATGCTTAGGAACATCCGGGTTTATTGGTCTGAAAATTATAGGCGTATCGTTAGTTAAAGCAAATTCAGAGAAATTGATTACATCAGAAACACGCATGTTAAATTTTCCGGCTATATCTTGCAGTACTGAGAGGGTTCTATCAACATCACCTTGGCTGATTTCTTGACCTTCTTCTATAAAGAAATGTTTTTTGAATTCTGCAGCAGTTAATGTTGCTTTTTTAGGATCATCGAAAAATTCTGCTGTGTTTATTTCTGCATCATCAGACAAAGCTGTGACAGGTAGTTCTAGGCTAGGCAGCTCTGCACCAGACATCTCTGCACCAGACATCTCTGCGCCAGGCCGATTTCTTTTTAAAGGAAGCATATCAACAAACTGAGTTGATAATATACTAAATGATTTAGCAGTTTTGCTGAATATGCCCATAGGTCAATAAATTATGTTATGTTCGTTACCTTATTATAACATAATTTGCGCATTGATGGTAGTAAAAAAACAGGTGTTGATAATGAGTAATTATGGTATAAATATAGATCTAATTACTAATCATATAATTATTAAACATGCCTAATGATCTAATTGAAGCTATAAACTCACAAAGGGATGATCTTGTGCAAAGTTTGCTTGCACAGGGAATAGATCCGTTAACTACATATGATATTGACGGCTCTAAAGAAAACTCATCTTCTAAATATGGAATTGATCCAAGTCTTTATGATGAGTGCGGTTTGCATACAACCCCAATACATCATGTTTGCAGGAAGAAAAATCCTGAAATATTAGCAAAAATTTTGGCGCATATAGCAGAGTATAATCCTGATGTTGAGTGGTCAAAAGATTGTGTAGGTCATAAACCTTTTGAGTTGTCCAAAGATACAGAAAGTCTTGCGCTGTGGTGTCAATATTTTCCAGAATTAGCGCTCGAGTTAATTCATGCAAATAAAGGTAATATTGAGAATGTGAAGGTCGTATATACATCTGTTCCGGAAGGAGATAGGCCTGCTTTGGCTTCACAAATCCAAGATCATAGAGTTATGCAAAAAATAGGAATAATTGATAATCAGCTAAAAGGCTCTGTTGAAGAAGTGTTAGCAGGGAATAGTAAACCGTCAGGCAAAGGGTGTATTATCTCTTAAGTGCTTGCTAGACTTTGCGTAAGTTTTATGAGATAACGGTCGCAAATGATAAAGCTAATATAGCGATTGAGGGAAGATTATAGAAGGTGACACAGTTAGATTAACGCACTCGGTCAGCCCCCAAATCAAAGATTTGCTCAAAGGCGGGAGCAATCAAAGCCTCTGCTTGATGATTTATTTAAACGATTAAAGGAAGTCCAAAAAAAGCTACCTGGGGAGAGTAGTACAGCTCGGGCAATATATTATGCTTTGGCAAATGAAGAAGCATTATCCATATTTTTATCTGATGGCAAGATAGAGATAGATAATAATGCAGCTGAACGTGCTATGAGATTGGTCGGAAGAATTGGCTTTTTGCTGGCTCTGATAAAGGGGGAGATGTTGCTGCAAATATTTATTCAATTATCGCACTTGCGTGTTCACCGGATGCTTACCTTAAGTCCAAACGCTTTTGCACACTTAAAATAACAGACCTTTTTACCCTATAGCTCAAAGTCTATTATTTAAGTAGTTTTAAAACTTACCGTCGGAGTGCTGGATTAAGAACTGACTCAATCTCGTTATTCATTGCTTCAGGAATTCTCTTAAGTCTTGCGCCGATATCTTTAACATCTTTATCAAGTCTTAAGCCTTCTTCTCTTCCTGTGTATATACCAGATTCTCTTGCCGCAATTTGATATTCGCTTGAAAACTGAGTCGCGTTTTTAAAGCTATAAAGTTCGCTTTCATCGCCTTTATCTTTACAATAGTCTTCCCATGTTTTCGGGCTAGTATTTCCAACTCCACCATTCTCTTGAGCAAATTTAATAACATGCATAACAAATTGATTGAGTTGGCCATCTCCTAATGTCGTAGTTATAGTTGCTTTTGCTGTTTGAATATTTGCAACAATTTGTTTTGTGATCTTCTCGTCTGTTATAGGATCAGACCAAGATCTAGCTTTGACGTCACCTGTATCAATACGAATAGCTGATTTACTTTGGAGCTCATGCTTGTCTGAGTCTATTTGATAAATAACCGATTTATCTTCAGCTTTACTCTCTCCTGACATTTTGTATTGATTCCGAGGTGCTGGTTTTCTAGGTTGAACGCCATCAATATCTGGGATTTCTTTTGCTTCAGCAGCTCCTAACTCAGTCGCTTCTGATCTTGTAAGCTTTTTAAAGGCTTGTTTATTATATTCTTTGAAGGCCTCTATCTCCTGATAAAAATATTGTGTGCTCTGAGGAAATTTTGTTCCAATTTCTGATAAAGCCAGCTCTTCTGTCATCCCGGCTCCTACTAGAGCAGCTATAGCATGTGATGGCCTTACAACTGATTCAAGTAGTTTGTGACTTTCTTCATAAAG
This sequence comes from Rickettsiales bacterium, assembly GCA_018659145.1. Lineage (GTDB taxonomy): Bacteria > Pseudomonadota > Alphaproteobacteria > Rickettsiales > JABIRX01 > JADHOX01. Next base: position 15,519 of record JABJNB010000049.1, on the reverse strand, counting down.
CTTAATATTATAACATGCCGGTAAAAGAAATGAAGAATTCTTAGAATTAAAGGTTGGCGCAATCGCAATACCATGACTTTTTCCTAGAAATGATGAGATCTCTTTTACAATTTCTGTATGCACCTGAGAAGCCGAACCTCGTTCTGGATAAGGTAAGCAGCGGTTTTGATATAAATAATATTCCGCAGCATGATGCATTTCATGAGCAAGGAAACCTTGAAGGACCAATGCTGGGAGCGGGGTTTTTACACCTTCAGCAGGCTGTAAAAATTCTTTAATATCTAATGTTATCAAGTTTCTTTCTACCTCAAAGTATCCTAATACTTGTGTATCAGCTTCTTTTTTTAGCGGAAAATCTCCAGCTTCTATTGTAAGAGGATTTTTATCCTGAAGGCTATTTATTACCATCATTTGTAATAATGGCTTTAGTGCTGCAATATTACATAAGTTGCTAATAGTATCTTTTATTTTTGCTCTAACTAAAGAGTCAGGAGTTGTAGATGTTGCTTGGAATAATATTTCTGCTAACAACTTTTTATCTTCTAGCTTTTCAAGTGATACTTCTGATAAAGATTTTTTGTTCAAACTTAAGGGAATGGCTGTGCTATATAAATTATTCAATTCTCCTTGTGAATATTCTACCTGTTCTTTAGTTAAGAACTCAGACACTTCTTTGAAGTCGGTATTAAGCTTCTCTAGTGTCGCGATAAATGTGCCAAAGGCCTTTTCTCCATAGAATCCTTTAAGTTCACTGATAGTTTTGTCAAAAGTATCGACAAAAGTATCGACAAATGTCTTGGCTTTGATTTCTTCGTTATGCTTTATGTTTACAATGAGCTCTTCAGCTCTGTGTTGAAGGTCGGCCAAATATTTCGGGTCTGGCTGGGGAAAACCCTGTTCTGCCAAAGATTGAATGCGCTGGGTTAGAGGTTCTTTTTTAGCAACTAAGCCTTGTTTGACTAGAAATTCAAGTTTTTTCCACTGATCTTCATATTCCTGAATGCCAAAAACTGGATCACTTGCTCCTCCAAGCCTTAACCTATCATCCAACTTCCATGGTAACTTAACTTTTCTAAAACAATGTTCGAGGATATTTAACTCATTAAAAGAAGTCTTTGCAAGCCTTTCGGGCGTTGGCTTTAGTTTTGCAACTAAACCTTCTAGCAATTCAGGTTTTGCATATTTAGCTGCTTCAGTTAAGATATCTGTTGAGCCTCTTCCTGATTGCTCAACTCTATAGTCTGGATCAATACCAGCTCGATCTATTAAATAATGGATAATCTCCATTGTGGCCCCATTATTTGCGCAATCATCTAGAACTGCTACAGAACCAACAGCATAAAATAACAGGTCTGGAGCGACTTCGTTGATTTTGACACCAGCAGTTAAAAACTTTTCCGTAATTGAGACTAACTGCTCTATATTGGAAGAGAAAACTGCATGTCTAAGCTTAGGTAAGTCATCTTTGATTAAACAAAAATGCTGATATTTCGACTCAGGGCTCTCAAGTAAATCACTTCGTTGCGCAGAATCAACGTTTGCTTTTATGATATGAGCTAAGAGTGCTGTATCATCTAAACGAGATGCTTCTTCGTGAGAGTCTAGAATATAAGAAATAGTAATTGAAAGTTCTCTATATTGACCTTGTTTGCCAGTAGGTAAAAAACTTCTTAGAAATTCATTAGCTTTATCAGCATCAAATACGTGGCCTAGACTGTCATGCATGATTACTATTCTATCTGTATCTCTACTTATGCTAACTTGAAATTCAAAATCAGAGTTTTGACTTAAAATAAATTCAAAAGCTTTTTGAATTTTTGTAAGTTTTTCAATTTTCGAGAATTGTAGTCTGATAGTCTCTATATTCTCATTAGCACAAAGTGTTTGTAGTGTTTTGAAGTCACTAATTCTGATTTTTGTTTTTTGATTCTTACGAGTTTTTAAAAAAGGATCCCAGCCACAAGTTGGAGATGTATTGGTAAAAATATCGGATGTCCTGCCTTGAATCACTGCAGTAGGAGAGGTTTCAAATGATCCAATAACAGAATTAAGCAAACTAATAAACTGAGATTCTTCATTACTTGTTAAAGGTGGATCTATATATAAATTTATAGCACGACTCATGCCAATACCAATTCTTATATCTGGATTCTCAAGTCTTGGGGCTATTATCTTTAGTAATGGAGCAATAAGGTTTGTAATAATTGGTTCTGATAAACGCTCACTTTCTTCACGCGACCTTGCCACTTCAGATATATTTGCTTGAAGACTCGGATTTGAAATAAATGCCTGATGTTTGTTGCCGACTTGCTGAAAGATGTCTTGAGTATATTTTGTCCTACTCTCAGGCGTTTGATCCTCAATGCGCCAATGCTCTGGGTAATTGTTGAATTTATCGGTATGATATATGAGGGCAAATTTATGATAAGCTTTTGTTACTTCTGCTTCGGTGGCAGTTGTTTTAATATTTAATAATGAGAAAATATCATCACCATCATTAATTGATTTGTTTTTAAAATTTCTTACTTCAGCCATTTTATCTCTCTATGTCAGGTATTGTGATATTATTATTATACTCAAATTGCGTTAAATGTAAACAGGCAAGCGGTTTTTAAGATCTTTTTTTCAACAGGCCCTCTCAGCGGTACCCATCTTTTTTCGCTAGCTACCTCTTATCATGATAAATAAAACCAAGCTCCAGTGGTGGGCGGAAACTAGTTTGCTTCACCAAGATTATAATTTGTTGAAAGACTCCGAAACGGATTTTGGAGTATTTCAGATTTAAGTGTGTAAAATCTAGAGTGACAGACCCTTTAAACACTTCTTTTGATAGGTTTTTAGTCACTAAAGAGAAGATTTGTTTTTTTTGTAAAGATGAGCATAAACTTCCTCCATCATCATAATAAAAGATTTGTCTTTATGCCAAAAAACAGGGTGCTCACCCTGTTTTTTGATTAATATTGCAGAAACTCTATTTTTATCAGATTCTTCAGCTTCAGATATATCTTCCTCAATTATCTTAGGGCCATTCCAAAAATGGTTTAAATCTATATTTTGATTAAAATCTCTTGTTTCTGGCGATGTGTAAAAACTGTTATGCTCTTTAATTGTGGTTTTATTTTTTGTAAAACTTGAAATTAGAGCTTTTCCTAATTCAGTTTTTTCTAAAGCGGCTTGGAGTCCTTCCTTTGAAATGCCTCTAAGTTGAAACATTAAAAATGGATCTCTATCTAACATAGAAGCAACTCTAAAATATACTCCTGCAATATGTTTGCATGGGCTCTGCCAATCTGGGCAAGAGCAGTCTGAACTTATATCACCAGATTCAAGGGGTAAGAAATTTTCTTTAAAATCAAAAAATATTTCTTCTATGTTATCAGGCATTTCATTAAGCATTAATTTCGACATTAACCCAAAGTTACTAGATATTGCATCAATGATTCTAGGCCATTTGTCAGTAGATATTTTTGCAAATCTCAAGGAAATATTATATTCCGGTTCTTCATATATTCCATAATATGGATTTGCATTTCCTCTTACAGCTGCATATACTTTTGAGCCTTCAATTGCACAAGATAGAATCCTATTATCTCCACTATAGGAGGATCCTCTAGACAATCTTCCTTCTTCCATAAAATGGTTGAGCGCATTCATAAAATTGCTACCCCACCAGGTGCGAGTTAATTTTACCATTTTATTCCAATATTGCGGTTTTGCTTAATGCTATTAATTTTTTAAATGAGCTCGTATCTAAATTAGTTAGCCAAGATTCTGAGCTACCCAGAATATTATCAGAAAGCTTCTGTTTTTTCTCAATCATTATGTCGATTTTTTCTTCCAAAGTTCCAATAGTTACAAATTTATGTACCATCACTTTGTTTTTTTGACCTATTCTATAAGCTCGATCTGTTGCTTGATTTTCAACAGCAGGGTTCCACCATCTATCAAAATGAAATACATGATTAGCTTTGGTTAAGGTTATCCCAACTCCACCAGCTTTAAGTGATAAAATAAAAATTGATGGAGGTGTTTCAGGGCTTTGGAATGTTTCAATCATCTCTTCGCGCTTCTTGGCGCTTACTCCACCATGAATGAAATATGAATTTATCTGCATCTTCTCAGCAATTAATTTTGAGAGCTGATGCCCCACTTCTTTAAACTGACTAAATATTAACATACTTTCTTTATTTTCAATAACTTCCTCCACCATGGCTAACAGACGAGTTAGCTTATGCGATCTATCAATAGAGAATTCGCTATTGTCCTGTAAGAATTGTGCTGGGTGGTTACATATTTGTTTGAGCTTTAATAATGTTGATAACATTAATCCTTGCTGCTGATGAGCTTCGGACTTTTCTAAAGTTTCTGATACTGATTTAACCGTCGCTTCATAAAGAGATGCTTGCTCTTTTGTTAAATTGCAAAATATTTTTTGCTCAATTTTATCAGGTAAATCATTAATGATAGCTTTGTCAGTTTTTTCTCTTCTTAAGATAAATGGTTCAACTAATTTCTTTAAGATAATAGATTGTTTGCGATCATTATCTTTTTGAATTGGCAATTCGTAATTTTTTCTAAACTCGGCCTGACTACCTAAGTATGTAGGGTTAAGAAAGTTCATAATTGACCATAAATCTAATATTCTGTTTTCAATAGGCGTTCCTGTTAAAGCAATTTTATGATCGGCGCTTAATGATAATATTGATTTATACTGCAGTGATTGTGGATTTTTAATATTTTGCGCTTCATCAACAACTATTCGATACCACTTACATTCTTTGAGTATTTTATGATCTTTTCTAATTAGGGCAAATGAGGTTATTACAACATTATGTTCTTTGACTGTTTTTATAAATTCTTTTTTTACTTTTATTCTATCATTACCATGGTGAATAAATGATTTTAGATTTGGCGCAAATTTCTTAATCTCTTTTTGCCAATTACCCAAAACTGAAGTTGGTACAATTAACAAAGTAGTAATTTCCTTTTTACTGACTTTATCGTGAGCAAGAAGAGATATAATTTGGATAGTTTTTCCAAGCCCCATATCATCTGCTAAACAGGGGTTTAAGCCCAGTTTTTCTAAATATGACAACCAGGAAAAACCTCTTTTTTGATATTCCCGTAATTCTCCATTAAAAGTTTCTGGAGTTTCTAAAATTGCAAACTTATTAGGGTTTAAAAGATTCTTAATATTACTGCCTAACTCTTCATCAAATGAATATTCAAAATCATTATTATTAACTGATATATTGCGCAGAAGTTCCAAATATCCCATTTCATGATCTTGGTCTTTATCAACATTAATTAGATCTAGCATTTCTGACATATGATCTTCATTTACCTCAATCCATTCTCCTCTAAAATTAACTAATGATTGCTTTGCTGAGACTAAATTTTCAAATTCTTCTTGAGAAACAGAGGTGCCATCCATGGCAAGTTGATATTTGAAACTAAGGATTGAGTCCTGACTGAATAAACCATCACTATCATTAGATGGAGAAGATTTTTGTGACTTTGCTTTAAGATTTATTTTTATTCTACTTTGTCCTTTTGCACTCCACCAAGCGGGAACTATAACCTTATACCCAGCGTTTTTAAGAATAGCTGCCTCCTCCTTTAGAAAGAAAAAAGCTTCCTCTAAAGACAATTCTATTATACTGGGCTTATCTGTATCTAAGGCTGATAATAACTTAGGAAATACCCTCGTTGCTTGGCCGAGAAGAATCAGAATATTTTTTACTATTTCAAGGCCAAAATATTGCTCAAGTTTTTTATCATCCTTTAACTTATGCCAATAATCTGATAGAGATATTTTAAACGATGGATCTTTTTTAGATTCAATCAGCATCTCAATTGACCAATCTTCTGGATTTAATTTAGATGCTTCTCTTAATTTAAAGCATAAATAAAAAGGAATTGCAGAATCCTCATGTTTTATATTCTCTTGCCACTCATGCCATTGCTCTAAAACTTCTTCAGGGTTCTCTATTTTTATGGCATCACCCAAAAGATTCAGATTATCTTCGATGAATGAGTCTTCTGCTTCTTTTAGGATTTTGTTAGTAAACTTAGTCTCCTTAATCATGGTGTTGAGCATTATTTCTGCAAATTGCTTGAGACTAGATTCGCTATCATAAGCTTGAATATTATTTTGCTCACCCGCGCTTGGTGCAGCTGCTATGCAAATTGAAGGCATTGCCTTAGCATATTGGGCAATTGAGCTCTGCATGGATTGTGAAATAAATTCCCAGCTAGGGTAGATCTTGATCTCATTATTTTTCTTCTGATGTTTTAAGCCTGGAATATAATGATCTTGCTTTATTTCTTTAGTAATAACTCGGGAGTATTTTATCCAGAATTTTAGATCTATACCTAATTTAATGTTTAGAGGAAAATACAAGCTAAGAAAATTAATTTCTTTTAGGAAAATTAAAGGGCGATCAATCTTGAAGCAATTAACATTAAAGTTTTGCCATGTGATATTTTTATCTAAGTCAGGATATTGTTTTATTTGTGGTGATAATAAAGGGATGTTTTTCACCGAGGGGAATGTTAATTGATTAGATTCGATAATATGCTTAATATCACCGGAAATATTTCTGATGCCAATCTTATTACAGAAATTCACTAATTCAGATTTACTAGCTTGATTAGGGTGCGAACTTTTTAATATTTCTCCTTTTTTTACATTAGAGGTTTCTACCCAAATATAAAAACTGCCTGCTTTAAAAAAATCTTGTGACGTTTCGGGTGACCAAAATCCATGAATTATTTGCATAAATTATAATTATTAAAATAAGCTAGGTAAGACTTCGTATGATTTCTTCATTCATATAGTTTTGCAAGATAAAATGATGTTTATATAGATTGACAAATAGCTTTTGATGAGCCCAAAGTTTATTGGACAGTTTTCCTAAGAAAATTTGTATTTTCGTTCAAATTCGACAGGAGCTAAATATTCCTTAGCAGAATGTATTTTAATTCTGTTATAAAATACTTCGACATATTCAAAAATCATATTTTTAGCCTCGAGTTGGTTATTAAATTCATAATGGGCTGTCTGGAAACAGGTTTAATGCTTTTATTGTTAATCCGTCTAAAAGGATTATCCGAAAAGCTATACCCACATCAGTTTGACTTAGATATTATAATTTGTTTAAATATTCCGAAACAGATTTAGTTACCAGTCCGGATATATCGCCATTTAGCTTTGAGATTTGTTTTACAAAACGTGAAGATATAAAATGTGTATTTTCAGAAGATGGTAGGAAGATGGTTTCAATATCAGAAGCTAACTTGCTATTCATACAAGCCATTTGGAATTCATATTCAAAATCAGATACGGCGCGGAGGCCTCGGATCATAATTTTAGAATTTTCTTGTTTTGCGAAATCAACAAGTAAGCCAGAGAATGATTTTATTTGAATTCTTCGCTCATCATATATGCCGGCATCTTGCAATGATAATTTGACTAATTCTTCGCGTTTCTCTTGAGAGAATAAAGGGTTCTTCTCATGATTCTCAGCAATTGCGATCACCATATTATCAAAGATGTTGAGCGACCTTTTAATTATATCAATGTGACCAATTGTGATTGGGTCAAATGTTCCTGGATAAATAGCGTGCATAACTCAAATAATATATTCCTATAGGCATTATATACGGGGTAGGTTTACAGCGCAAATAAAAATTTAAAATAAGTGCTGTAGCGGCTACTTCCCTACGAAAACGTTATTTCTTCACTTGATCCAAAATACCAGATTTGGCAATAACTTGCTCAGAGAGGCTGGCAAATGACATTGATTGTAAAATGATTTTGCCGGGGCCGGTGAGTTTTGATAGGAATAAACCTTCTTTGGCAAATAATGCACTTTTGAGGCCGCCAACTAACTTGATTGAGAAACTCACACTTGCTTCAAATGCGACAATTGACCCACTAGCCACAACTAAGGTTTCCCCAGCTTTAAGGTTTCTTGGATAGATAGCTCCACCTGCATGCAAGAAAGCCATGCCGTTACCTTCAAGTTTTTGCATGATAAAACCTTCGCCGCCAAACATACCAGTTAGTAATTTTTTTTGAAAATGGATACCAATAGCAACGCCCCTTGCGGCGCATAAAAATGCGTCTTTCTGGCAGATGAATTGGGAATTGTGATTTTGAAGATTAATCGGGATAATTTTTCCCATGTAAGGCCCTGTGAAACAGACCGTTTTTTTCTCATCAGATTTGTTTGTAAATAATGTTAAGCATAAACCCTCACCCGTAATCAATCTTTTGCCTACGGAAGCTAAGTTCCCAAATATTCCAGAATCATAGCTGCCATTACCAAATATGGTTGTAAGTTTTATACCCTCATCCATTGCAAGCATAGCTCCAGCTTCGGCTATTATCGATTCATGGGGGTCTAGTTCAATATTAACATATTGAGAATCATGACCATGAATTTTGTAATCTATTTCATCATATTTCATTGAGCTGCATTCTAAAAATTATCCCCATTCAATCTTTCAGTATATATAGATGTTGGCAAGGTAAAATGATGACAAGTACTACCAAGGTAGAATATTACCTTTTGAATGCCAGAATGTCCCGCTATTGGACAGATCTAATTTATCTATTAGTTAATATGATTTGGGGCTGCATTAGGGCATATAAAATCTATAAAAGCTTAAGGCCCAAAGAATAATTAAGTATATTAATGTCCCCAGATCTTAAAATTGATAAGTTAGGCCAAGCTTCAATGTGACAATGCTAGTATCATAGGTTGTATTATTTGGAGTCTCCAAATCTACATTAGTAATATTTGCTTCTAGATTGAGGTTTAACAAATCAATGATTGGAGGGTTAATATTCATTCCAACACCCACAATATAACCTTGCGCTATGTCGCCTTTATGTTGATCACTATCTTGCCAATTCACCTCATAATCAATAAAGTTAATTCCGGCCGTTACATAAGTATCAATAATCCCGAGCAAGCTCACTCCCGCATTAACCTTACCACCAAATTGGTAGTTTATATCAATAGAGTTATTTTGCGTTGTGGTTTCATATGAATCTAAACCGATATAATCAGCATAAATTTCAGGGGCTATAAATAATCCAAGTAATGAAAAATTATATCCAGCTCTAACTCCTCCAGCTAAAATCTCTTCTGGCTGCAAATCTCCGCTTGTGATATTGCGATCTGCAGTAGCGTAATATTGGTTAATATTAACCCCAATATAAGACCCAAATTCAGCGGCTTTGCTAGAGGTGGAAAATGAGGCTATTAGAGCCATAGATATTCCAAGAATTTTTTTTCTCATCATTCAAATAAAATTATTACAGGGCCATTCTATAAGTGTTCTGACTTGCAGCGCAAGGAAAATAAATAAAATTGAAGATCTTTCTAATTGAGGTAAGGGCGTAAATTTTTGTTTAAAATTATTAACTGCAAATCTATATAGCTTTATTTTGTGGCAAGTCTATATATGACTTGTACGCCGATTAAAAATCTCTACAAAATAGTTGTTTTACTATTAGGGTTATGCCAAAACACGTATTTTATGTAGAGTCGCAAGAAGATTTAGTAAGGTTTACAACGCTCATAAAAGAAAATAGTAAAATTAAATTTCAAGTTTGCCCAATTGCGTCGTTATTTGAGTCTGATAATAAACAGAGTATTAATTCTCAGCAGGCATTATCATTAGCACAGGAGCGAATTAAAATATTGAAAATCTATTTTGACAGAGAGATAGAGCGAGCTTCAGATCAAATTATTTTTTGTCGCCCTAAGCTCTCAGATAGTAATGATAACTCTAGTATAGCCACGGTTTCCCTATAATCAGGCTGTAATGAGATGGGCATTCTGAATAAGTCAGATCTAAAAAGTTATGAAAAAGATTATGCCTTATGTTACTATTTTTTACTTCTTAAAATATGTGTTATTTTTGTATAATACCAAATCCCATCTTTGTGAGTTGGTATGAGGATTTGCCCGAGAGGCAAATCCTCCGCGTGGCGTAAGGCATGCGCGGCCTTAGAGCGCCACATCTTAGAACCGCTTTTAAGATGGGAATTGGTATAATTTATTTTAAATAGCTTTGGCTATTAAAAAAACTACCAAGAAACCCAAGGTCTGAAGAATAAAAATCTTTGCAATTTTGATTTAAGATAAGCACATAACATATATTTATAAGAGAGTTACCTATGTATCTGACCGAGCCACAAACCCTGAATCTGGAAGTAAAATTTATTGAACTAAGTGAGAGGTATCCGAGTTATCGTGAAAATGGATTTCTTGAAGCTATTAAGGGCATAGTTTTGACTTTGGATTACGATGTTGCTTCAAATAGTGAGCAAGGTATCTTGAGTCATGCTGCACGAGGTTTCTTATCAAGCAATTTTCAGGTTAATCTAAATCAGCATCCCTCGATGGTCGGGTGGGTTATTGATACATTATATGCAGCAATATTAAGTGAAGCTCAGTTAAAAGATTTTCGAGCAAGATTGCCAAATCCTGTAACTTTTGAGAAATTATTGCTGGAGCGGGTGTTTTTTGATAAAGAAATATTCTCAGATATTGATAAATTAGATGGCTTGCTCAGTGCATTTATTGATATGCCAATGGTACAAAGGCAATTCCCAGAAGCCAGAATTGATAATGATGCTAGGACCTTAAACCAGATTATATTTTTCTTTGGTACACCATTTGATGTCTATACCAATTCCTCTGCCCGAGAGTCTGAAGATGAAAATGTTCGTAATACAGCTCAGATAGTGCAGCTTTGCTATGACAAAATGATTAGCGCAGATTTTAATATTGGAGATATTGTCGAAGATATTTTATTTTGGCCGGAAAACCTGCCTAACTCACTGAATAGTTTTTTTGCTAATCTTGCATCTGATGCTGGTTTTGGCTTAGAGCCACAAGATCAAAGAGAAATATCTGACTTGATGGATGGTCTTAGGGACGCGCTTATAGCCTTTTATTTGGATAATCCTTCGCCTTTTATATTATTAAAACCGCGCTTTGCATCAGCTATATCAAGTGAGAATGATATTAGGTTAATAAGAGCAGCAGCGGCAGTAATGGAGCCGCCAGCACCGAGGTCTCAGGGTTTCTCTAGGGAGGATGTTAAGACCGCGGCGGTAATGGAGAGACTATCTAGCCATCTCTCTCAAGAGTGGCTGGATTTAGCAGCAGATCTGTTAAATATTTATAGTAAGCAACTTGCTATGCCGGAGACGCGAGAAATTTTTGATAAATTACCAATTATAGGTTTTGTAGAAGAGTTATTCTTACGTCATTATCAAATTGGGAATGGAGAAAATCTATATCGGACTGGTAATATCCAGTTAGACAAAATTTTAGTAATTGTTGGAGAGGTGCATATGATTCATGGCGGTCGAGATCTGGTTGGGATTCAGAGATATGCTGATAGATTACGTCCGGAGATAAGAGATCTCAAAACCAAAAGGCAACTTAATGATAAGGTTGTGGCATATTTTGGATCAGATCTGCATGGCCGAATAATTAAGACCATTGAGCATCATTTAAAACCTTTTGCTAGAGTAATAGCCGAGCATGTTCCCAGAGAAGATAGAGCTAGGGCGGGGCTGTTATCAGAGCTAGATACGCTGATTAGCAAAACATCTGAGATCGCGCATAATTTTAAAAGAAGGTATGAGGAGGTTAGCGATGAGATTGCCGCAAGGCAAGAGAAGGAGGGATCTGCAGAGCTATCAATGCAAGCTGAATTATCGGCTCAGATAGATAGAGAAGTGGCAGAGCAGCAAGCCTTTTATGCTGAAATGGCGGCTATGAAGTCGGTCCCAAAGCATCAAGGTGAAATGATATCATGTGGTGAGCACAGCTTGACTAATGGGGGATTGGTCGAACTTCAGTGGAGTTTAAAGGGGGATAAGACGAGAGCTGATTCTGCTTATAATAAATCTAGTTACAGAGTTATCATAACAAAAGAACTATATGAGTTGATTCGTGATGCCAATAATAATTTGTCTCAGGAGATTAAAGCTGCTGTTGAGTCAGGGTTTGTGCCAACTGGAGGTAGAGGGCGATCTGGAGTTAAGCCAATGGATCATAGTGATACGGTTGATGGGTATGTGGTGATTGAAGTCAAGTTCACAGGTAACAAACTGATCACAAGTTTCTTGGGTAATTCTTCTGTAACAATAGGAGGTATCAGGTTGTGCGGGGTTTTAAAAGATGGCGTTGTCTTAATTAGCGAGATATCACAGCATGGAAAGGATAATTCCGAGCTCTCTGAGGTTGTTAAGCGTATAAGAAAAGCTATTGAAAAGAAATCTATAGAGATAAAGCCAGCAGAAGTGGCTGCAGAAAGATCGGCTGCGGAAGCGGCTTCATCAAGCGCTGTTGGTGTTAGAAGGTAAGTAGAAAAAATATTACAAAACCTGTTGTTAGCAGGGCTAACGGAAAGAGATAAAATTAGAAGCACTACAAAACAGGTAGGCCATTGGGCAATAGTAAGTTTTAAAAAAAACTAGAGCAGCAAACTAATAGAATCTTGCGCCCTAAAAAATTAGGTGCAAAGAGCAATTAGGTATACTAATGGTTCCCATATTTTTATGAGGCCTCCTCAAGCAAGGAGCTTATATCCCACTATGCCTCTGGAGCAAAAATGCTCTCAAAAACCTTCATTTTCTTCAATGTAAAAGTAGCGGAAACCATAATTTTTTCACCGTTATTTTTTACATCAACATTTTTGCCATTTTGATAAATCCATGCAAGTTTTTCACCTTCACAGGCATGAAGTTCAAGGTTAATTACAAGATCTTTTTTATCAAAAAAATCATCTATTTTTTTTAATAGGCTTTCAATATTATACTCTGTTTTTGCAGAAATCTTTATTATGTCATCCTCGGGTGAATCATCCTCGGGTGAACCATCCTCGGGGGTGTCATTTAATTCATTCAAACTATCTTGTTCTAATAAATCTATTTTATTATGAACCTCATATAGCTTGCCTTCTATAGTATGCTCATCAAGTAAATCCTTTAAAACTTTTAAAACATCAATTTTCTGCATATTACTGTCAGGAGATGTAATATCTCGTATATGCAAAATTAAATCTGCATCAACCACCTCTTCCAATGTAGCTCGAAATGAAGTTATTAGCTCGGTTGGAAGTTTAGAAATAAAGCCCACTGTGTCAGAAAGTATAATTTTGCGCTTTGAAGGCAAGACAACCTCTCTCATGGTAGGGTCTAATGTCGCAAACAAGGCATCTTCAGCATAAACATCAGCACCTGTTAGTTTGTTAAATAAGGTTGATTTACCAGCATTTGTATAGCCAATCAGAGCAACTATAGGATAAGGAATTTTGGCTCTGGTACTTCTATGTAAACCTCGGGTTTTTTTAACAGCTTCAAGTTGACGTTTAATTTTAACTATATCGTCACCTATCATCCTCCGGTCTGATTCAATCTGTCTCTCACCGGGGCCACCCATAAAACCTCTGCCACCACGTTGACGTTCTAAATGAGTCCAGCTTCTAACTAAGCGTGACTTTTGGTAAGTTAAATGTGCAAGCTGAACCTGGAGCATTCCCTCTCTTGTTGCAGCACGCTCTCCAAATATTTCCAAAATTAATGCAGTTCTATCAATAACTTTGCATGAGAGAATCTTTTCCAGATTACGTTGTTGAACAGGACTGAGTGATGCATCAATAACCACAACCTCAATCTCATTCTCTTCAACAAATTCTTGATACTCCTCGCCTTTGCCTTTCCCAATAAATAATGAAGGGTTAATCTTACGTAATTTGATAAATTCAGATTTAACTACTTCAAGCGATATAGCTTTTGCAAGACTACAGATCTCCTCCAGATTATCCTCAGGGGAGCGCAAATTATTATCATCTAATATATGAGGGTAAATTACGATAGATCTTACTCCATGATTATTCTTCTGTAATATTTCAGATGTCATTTAAAGGATTTTATATATGAGATTTTTCTATTTCTAAGCATAGATTTTTAAAGAGCGCAAGTGCGTTGCCTTCTAACGTTTTTACCTGATGTGTCAATAGTTTTGAGAGTAACTCCTTTAGGGGAGGGGTCCTCCCGCCCAGGAACATCAAGTATGGTTTAGTGCGATCGGGAGAACCTCTCCTCTGTAAAATTTGTGGTGCATGCTTTAGTTAACTTTGAGTACTGGTAGGCTATGGTAAGTTCAAAGAATAATTAGGTATATTAATGGTATGGAGCTCCAGACCTAAGGAGGGGTGGTAAACCTAGGGCACGGCATAATCAAAAGATTTGCCTAAAAACAAAGACTACTTTTTATAAAACTACGTTAATAATTTTTTAAGAGGCCACATGGGCAATTTATATTTGATAGGAATAGATTTCGCAAAGAATATTTTTCATTTAATTAAAATATTGTAGAGACGCAAAATCTTGCGTCTCTGAGGTGGTAAATACAAATACATAATTATCGTCTAAATATTCGGGAGATAGGAGTGTTTCGATTTATGCTCATTATTGGTTCTTTGTTTATAAGCGAGACGCATGATGATGCGTTTCTGCATTAATTAGAAATTTTGAGCTAATTCAAGGAGTTGGAGAAGATAGGCAAGCAAGTTTAGCGCGGGATAAAGCTAAAGCTAAATAACTTGTTTTATCCAGCTTTTTTAAGATAGAATGGATAATCTTAACATTACAACTTTGAGATTTTACACACTTAATCTGAAAGACTCGCTAATAGAAGTTTGAGTCCTCAAAAACTAGGGCCAAAAAATAATTAGCTAGACTGTCCACAGATCTTTTTATATTTCCTTCGCAAAGAAGCTGATACTGAGAAGAGATTTGATATGGTCGAGACGACTGTTGGTGCAGTTAGAAGCCAGTTCCCTATGATGTTTAAAAAGAACCTTCGTGAGTTCCCTTAGGCTGATAATTTATTTTGTTAGTTGCCTTACTATGGCTTTGCCAACAGCTTTGGCGCTTCCGGGGTTTTGACCGCTAATCACTCGACCATCTTCAATAATAAACTCTTGCCAAGGCTGAGCTTTTCTGTACTGGGCTGCTATGCGAGTCAAAGACTCTTCCAGCAAATATGGAATTTTATCAATGGTGCCGAAATCAATTTCTTCTTCGCGAGAAAAAGCAGTAACCGACTTCTCTGCTAATAATTTTTTACCGCTACTCAAGGTAATGGGTAAGAATCCAGCTGGTCCATGACAGACTGCTGCAAGAATACCTCCATCTTCATAATGTTTAGCACTTAGCTTCGCAAAATCTTCATTAGTCGCTAAGTCAGACAGTAGGCCGAATCCACCTGGGTAATAAACAGCGTCATAGTCATCAATGTTTATCTGAGATACTGACGCCGTATTGCTAACTCTATTGTAAGCGTCCGGTGAACCCGGTCTATCTTAAAACTCAATCCAGTTTAAGATTCCATGGCAGCAGGTCTTCAATCTTTTTATGATTATAGCCGGCAATTACAGAGAGTAATTTATGTAAATATTTTTGTGGATTAATATTGT
>JABJNB010000048.1 GCA_018659145.1 Rickettsiales bacterium | reverse complement strand
TCTTCGTAGATAAATTATAGTTTTTCGCTATAGCCTCAAACTTGCAATTTGGAGCAAGTATCTCTTGCAAGACTTTGGATTTTATAGCTGCCGATATCTTGCTATTTGATCTTGATACGGAACTCATGCTTATACTCTTTTTTAATTTAGACTTAAGAGTATATTAGTAAATTTGACTTAATAGACCGGGTTCACCGGACGCTTACTATTGGCTCAGCGCGTGATACCTTTTTCTAACTTTCTCCAAACGCCGTTGCCCCTTGCTATGTAAGGCTTTACCACTTGGTTAAAAAGTTCGTGGATTTTTTATTGGTGGGGCGCGGGTGTCTTTTTGCTAACTTTCTCCGCGGGTTCGGATCCTTGTTTGAGAGTGGGTCTGAATCCTTCACTAGTTTTTGGCAAACTGTCCGAGAAAGTGTAGCCACATCAGTTGCTGTAAACAATATATTGAAGTAAGACTTTTTATATGAGAACTGGTATTAAAGGCCAATCAGAATCCCGATAATTAATTTAGATCCACAAGATCCAGAGCAATCGACATCCTTAATGTTATTATCAGTATATGATAAGTTTAAGGAGGCTTTTTTTGTTAATTTATATTCCACACCTACTAGCCAGTCTAAATAATCTGGAAGACCATATGTACCCTCTTCTCCTATCTCTTGATATCCTACAGATCCATTTAGAGATATAGATTTATTATAATTATAGCCGAGGTAAGCATTATAGTAATAACTATTTCCAGAGCCAGCAAAGTAATCTGGAGAATAGTTAATTTTACTACCAAATCCTAACTTTTTATAACTACTGGAAAGGTCTATATAAGTCTCGTAAAAATCATAATCCAGACTACCAACCACCCCTGGATAACTATAATATATAACACCTGCATCAGCACTAACATTTTTGAATTCTTTTCTATAGCCACCATACCAATCAAGCTCAATATCCTCTTGAGTGTTAGCCTTAAAGTTAATGGAGGATCCCCAAAAACCTATATATAAGCCGCTATTTTTGTGATCAGCTTCGATGGTGCCTTGGATTGCTGACCTGTCCCCACTTTGAGTAATGGATCTAAAGACATAATTAGAAACGAGTCCAAAATCAGAACTTATGACAATATTATTGGATATAAAGTCTTCAACCATCCCATCATCTTTTGCAAAAGCTTGGTTAGCTGAAGTTGTAATAACGGCAATGGTGCATATGGCAAGTAAGTATTTTTTCATATTATTTTGTATTAGTTATCTTTTTAGCTCCGCTATCTAGTAATAATTTTACTATTTTGGAATGATCTTTATCTTGAGCATCAACAATAGGAGAGTTGCTCCAGCGATCCAAAACATTAACATCAGCACCCTTTTTGATCAAATATTCAACCATATCATATTGACCTTCAGCAGCCGCTAGATGTAATGCAGTTCTTTTGTCATAGTCACCAAGATTTACATCAATACCCAAAGAAATACCCCTTCTGGCTTCAGATATATCTCCTTGGCTAGCAGCCCATATGAAATGCAAGATTGCGTCAGAAGAAGATTCTAGCTGGTTCTTTCTGGGATCGATCTTCTTATTTAATCCAGCCATGCTGTCATAATTATGAAAATTGAATCTATCAACCAATCTCTTACTGAAATCAACGCCCTTTGCTGAGTTATGATGAGCATCTAATTTCGGAGAAAAGACTGCAAATCCACCCACATTTGGCACAACAATCATCAAAGCTCCAGATACGCCAGACTTAGCAGGGAGACCTACTGTAAATGCATATTCTCCAGAAAAGTCATACATACCACAAGAATACATCATGGAAAGACAGTCCTTAACAGTGTCTGACGAGAAGATTTTGTTATTTGTTAGGGGGCTAATTCCTCCATTAGCAAGTGTCGATAAGACTCTGGCCATTTGTCTAGAACTGAGCTGAATAGAGCAACATTGGAAATAGAAATCTAAAACATTCTCAATACTACTACCGTCCGGAAAAGCTCCCACCTCTTTCATAAAGTGAGCAAGCGCATAATTTCTATTGGCAGTTTCTTTTTCTGAGTGATATACGGCGTTATCAAACCCAACCTTGCCCTCTCCAGCTAAATCATCCCACACTTTAGTGATATATTCAAACCTATCGGCCAAGTTCAATTCTGGCTTTATTAATGAACATATCATAATAGCTCCGGAATTAATCATTGGGTTATGAGGAAGATTTTTGCTGTTTAAAGTGATTTCATTGAATTTAGCACCACTTGGCTCACGACCAACATGGCTATGAACTTTGCTTTGACCATTGGCCTCAAGAGCAATGCAGTAACTTACTGCTTTTGAAGTAGATTGAGCACAGAAATTTTCATCCGCATCACCCAAAGTCACCATTTGTCCGTCAATACTACAAAACACTACTGAGAATAAGTCTGGGTCTACCCTTGCAAGCTGAGGTATATAATCAGCATTATGTCCCGAATCATTTTTTGCGACTTCTTCGTAAATTGCTTTAATTTCATCTTTAAATAATTCAAAGTCAGGAATCACAAAGCTTTTATTTACAGCCTTTTCAAAGAGCGTGATGTTGGCATGAATAATTTCTTCAAACTTCTTTACACCTATCTCTTCACCATCACTAACGTTTGTTAGATTACGCATTGTATCTTTGATTCTAGGGTCTTTTTTTTGAATCCCTGATTTCTCCAAAATTGACAATATGTCACTTTTGTGTATAAAGTCACCTTTACTAGAAAGGGCTCTAAAGATAGTATTGTACTGATCGCTTTCTAAACTTTTCTCCTCACCAATATTAGCAATTTTTGGATCTTGTGAGTTATTTTCTTTTTTCGTTTTCATGTTTAAGGATTTTTAATTATTATTAATTATTAAAATTTGGGCTATTTATCAAAATCATAGCCTTCTTCGCCATGAAGAGCTTGATCTAGGCCTTGAAGTTCATCTTCTTCACTTACTCTAATACTCATAAAGCTTCTGATAATTCTTAAGATCAGTAAGGTCATTATAGCGGAGTATACTATGATAATCATACTAGATGCTATCTGTGAGAATAGGAGGTCTGGATTTCCATATAACAAACCATTATCTCCATCTGGATTAACTGACAATGTTGCAAATATACCAGTTGCTATAGCGCCCCATAGACCACCGATTCCATGAATGCCAAAAGCATCTAATGAGTCATCATATCCTAATTTTGGCTTAAGATACATAACGGCCCAATAGCAAACAGATCCACCGACAAGTCCAATTACAATTGCAGATACAGGCTCCACATATCCGGCAGCGGGAGTTATGGAAACTAAACCAGCAACCGATCCACTAATTATACCTATAGCAGTAACTCTTTTGCGTTTCATCAACTCAATTAAGAACCAGCCAACACCGCCAGCAGCAGCAGCGATATTAGTGTTAACTAAAGCGAGAGAGGCCAGCCCACCTGAAGTTAAAGCACTTCCAGCATTAAATCCGAACCAGCCAAACCACAATAAAGAGGCCCCAAGTACGGTTAGTGGAATATTGTGAGCTTGAAGCTCACCATCATGGCTCACCCTTTTCCCAAGATATAAAGCGGCCACAAGACCTGCCACAGCTGAGTTAATATGAACCACAGCTCCGCCAGCAAAATCAAGAGGCTCGAATACTGTGCTTATCCATCCTCCTCCCCATACCCAATGAGCAACGGGAGCGTATACTACACTAACCCAAATTGTAGAGAATAATAAGATAGGGCCTAATTTAACTCTTTCTGCAAAGGATCCGGTAATGATTGCGGCAGTAATTACGGCAAACATACCTTGAAATGAAGCGAACAACATATGGGGTATAGTCATACCCTCTAAAGCATCCTGTCCAACATTCTTGAATCCTAGAAAATTCAATCCACCAAAAATACCATTAAAAGATTCACCAAATGCTATACTGTAGCCCCAAAGCACCCACACAATACTAATTACACATAGCTTCATGTAGCTATGCATGATAGTTGAAACGGCATTCTTTTTTCTGACCATTCCACTATAAAAAAACGCTAGCCCCGGAGTCATTATCATAACCAAAATGGTTGACATAATAATCCATGCAGTATCGCCAGAATCTACTATACCAGCATCCGCAAAAGCGTTACTAGGAAGCAATAAAGAGCCAGAAATGAGTAGTAATGTTTTTTTCAGCATGAGTTAGTAGTATGTTTTAATTAATGATTGGGATATTTTTTAATTTTAAGCTACGGCTTTAATCTTGGTACCGGAATTAGCGATGCGTGGCCAAGATGAAAACTTCATCACTGACTCATCAACACCACAAATGGTAGCACATAATCTTGCAGCAACTAGATAAGGATCTGCATTTGCTCCTGGACGACGATCTTCAAGATAACCATATCCATTTTGATGTACTGATTGAGGGATTCTAATAGAACCACCTCGATCAGCAACGCCAGCTCTGAATGTAGCGATGTCACAAGTTTCATGATCTCCAGTTAAGCGCTCATGTAAGCCATGTCCATAAAGCTTAACATGCTCATCATGCTTTGTACTAAGAGCTTGTATTGCATTCTCAATAGCTTCCATGCCATTAGATTTGTTGCGAGTACCATCTGTTGAGAAGTTGGTGTGCATACCAGCTCCATTCCAATCACCTTTGATTGGTTTATTATCAAAAGATGCGTGCAAGTTATAATCTTCAGCTACACGAAGCAATAACCAGCGAGAGAGCCACATGTGATCTGAAACGGTAAGAGCGTCATTAGCTTCATTCTCATCTCCACGGAATCCAACTTGGAATTCCCATTGACCAGGCATCACTTCTGCATTAATGCCATAAAATAAAATTCCAGCATCATTACATTTACGAGCATGTTCTTCAACTAAATCACGACCAAAAACTTCTCTTGCGCCAACTCCACAATAATAAGGACCTTGTGGACCAGGAAAGCCATCTTCTGGCCAACCAAGTGGGTTTCTATGTTCAAACAAAGTATATTCTTGCTCGAAACCAATCCAAGGATTTTGTTCCGCAGCACCAGCATCTAAAACAGCTCTTAATTGCTCTCTAGAATTTGATTCATGAGGAGTGCCATCTGGATTATTAACCTCGCACAATACCAAGTAATCTCCTTGAGAACGCAATGGATCATTTACAAAACACACTGGATTTAAGACACAGTCAGAGTCATCTCCAGTTGCTTGACTTGTGGATGAGCCATCAAAGCTCCACTCAGGAAAATCTTCAGCAGATGGATTATCTACTAATTTAACCAATCTTGTTTTAGAGCGTAACCTGCGAGTTGGCTTGGCGCCATCAAGCCATATATATTCAGCGAAAGTAAATTTTGACATAACTTCTAAATGTTTTAATTGTTAATAATTATTTGTAGGTGATGATCCTAAATCCCTAAGTGGAGGAAAAGAAGCACTTTGACTTGAATTTAATAAATTAAACTCTGCGTCGAAACGAGAGTTAAGTAATGAAGAGATTTAGCGATAATAAATAGTAGTAATCCGAGGGTTATTACTACTATGTTTAGTATTTATGCACTATATATGAAGCCTAAGGGTAGGTAAATCGGGCCTTTTGCCGATTAATTAAAATTATCAAATTTTTTTTAATATGAACGAAGATGTCCGTATTAAAACAGAACAACTTAACTTTAAAAATAAGTCCATGACATACAAAGCCAAAGATTCATCCCTAACCTTTCCCACCAAATTAGTAACCACAAGTATACTGCTTACGATAATTAGTATTACCTCGCTGGCCATATTTTTTAAAAAGTCATACGACTCTCTAGAAGAATTTACTCAACGCGACATGCGCATCATTGATACGCAAAATCAAATTACATATTATGACGAGGTTTTGACCATGTCCGCTAGGTTGGCTACCAATGAGCATCAGGATTTTAAACTATATTATGACAGGTATCATGAACATGAGGGGAAGTTAGGCGCTTTGATTAAAGGTATAGTAGATGTGGCAAATAAATTAGATTATCGACCAGAAGTTATTCTAGAAATAGATTTAGCCTATCAAGAATTGATCTCTATGGAATTAAGATCTTTTGAGTTTGCAAAAAATAGGAATTTTAGGGCGGCCCGAGACTTATTGTCTAGTGACGAATATCTGCATTACAAAAAACTATATTCTTCATCAGCAACTAAATTGATGGAGAGCACCAAAGAGTCAGTCTACAACTTACTGGAAAGAAATAAACGGCATATATTTTATATAGAAATTATTGTACTGATTAGCATTTTCGTTTTATGTGCCACTTGGATATATGTGTTGATCAATATTAGATCTTGGGTTCAAGAAACAGGTCTGTCTTTTGAGGAGCTAAACATTAATAGGAAAAGACTTGAGATAAGCATGGCAAGTCTCGAGGAAAGTAATCAGGAACTAGAGAGGTTTAATTTTCTTATTGCCCATGACCTAAAGGAGCCGCTGAGAACAATACATTCATTCTCGCAACTAATAGAAGAAGAAGGTGCCAATGCAAACATAAAAGATTATTTAAATAGGATACAAAAATCTTGTTTATTCATCAGACAATTAATCGAAGACCTGCTATCTTATGGATTGGCAAAAGAAGCTGGTGTTGCTATTTCAGAAATAGATCTGGGAGTCTTAATGGAAGAAGTCTGTAGTGAATCTTTGGATAAGTTAATTAAAACTAAAAAAGCATCCATACTATATGACAATCTGCCAAAAATAAGAACCAGCCCCATAAAATTAAAGCAGGTATTATCAAATATTATAGCAAATGGTTTGATATATAACCTATCTACAAAGCCAGTTTTAGAAATAAGAGCAAATGAGAATGAAGATAATTGGACTATCTCCATTGAAGATAATGGTATGGGTATAAAAAAAGAATATCAGGATAAGATATTTAAACTTTTCGTAAGACTTAACAATAAAAGCTTCAATCATGGAAGCGGGATTGGCCTTGCAATTTGTAAAAAAATTACAACCCAAATCCATGGTGAACTATGGATCGAGAAGAGTAATGAAAATGGCAGTATATTTAAAATTTCAATCCCAAAGGATATAACCTCTGACAAAGAAGCGGAAAATGGCGCAAGTTAACTAGTAATTTCTAGGAGTCACAACTGACATAGTCCAATATTGAATTACTGATAAAATCTTTTGCTCAAACTTCTCAAGCTCAAATGATTTTGTTACATAACCACTAGCATACAACCTATAGCAATCGAGCATTTCTTGAGCATTAACCGAATTAGTCATTATAATGATAGGGATGAAGGCCAATGATCGGTTTTTTTTGAATTCTCTCAATAATTCAAAACCATCTTTTTTTGGAATATTAAGATCAAGAAATATCAAATCAGGCACATTACCCACACCTATTCCTTTAAGATAGGAGGAGCCCTCTAGTCCATCATAGCAGGTCTTTACATTAAAAGTCTGCTTGACTTTCAACTTGCCCAAAGCATTTCTCAATAAAAATTCATCTTCAGGGCTATCTTCTATTAAGAGGATGTTCCAAGACTTCTTTACAACATTACCAATAATAGATCCATCAGATGGCAATCTTGACTGACAGCTATTTTGCTGCAAATAACCATCATAAAAATAGCTAAGCTCAACTCCTAAGATTTTTGCTATTTCAAATAATGTATTGGCATGAATGCGCGATGCGCCAGATTCTTGCTTTTGAACCAGCTGATACGAGCATCCCATAATTTGCGCCAAACTTTCCTGACTCATTCCCAGCTTAACTCTCTGTTTACGTATTCTCTTGCCAACAAACCCACTAAGTAACTCTTCTTGTTTTTTTCTTTCTAAGGCTTTCATTTAGTTTTAAGTTTTATTTTTTAAAAAAATTAACTAGAGTCGACTTCGTGTCGCACCTTAATACAAAAACACCGCATGTGTAAATAAGCTGGATGCAAGGGTTTTGCATGTGGTAACTCCTGATATTTTTAGCCTTACTGTAATCTGCAGAGGCTATGTCTACTCTTTTCTATTTTTTT
Organism: Rickettsiales bacterium; assembly: GCA_018659145.1. Classification (GTDB taxonomy): domain Bacteria; phylum Pseudomonadota; class Alphaproteobacteria; order Rickettsiales; family JABIRX01; genus JADHOX01. The sequence continues at coordinate 294 of JABJNB010000048.1, read as the reverse complement.
CTTTTTTGATAATAATAAAAATTCTTTATTTTTCAAATTAAAATTTAATACTTTTTCTTTTACTTTCATCTCCATAATGGGCCTGTTGAATTTTCATTTTTTTCTAGAAAATTTTAATTTTAGTGGAATTCGGTGAGTTTCGTTAGAAAATCTCTTAATTTTTCTGATATTTAATTTAATTTTTATAACTTTTTAGGCTTTATTGTAATTCGGGGCGCAACTATCCCTTGTCTCATGTTGTTTTGGGTGGATGATAAAGTTCGTTTAGAACAACCATTCTTTTGAAGTTGCGAG
>JABJNB010000047.1 GCA_018659145.1 Rickettsiales bacterium | reverse complement strand
GTCATCCTCTCAGACCTGCTATATATCGTAGCCTTGGTAAGCTTTTACCTTACCAACAAGCTAATCTAACGCGGGCTCATCTCATAGCGATAAATCTTTGGCCCTGAGGCATTATGCGGTATTAGCATCCATTTCTGAATGTTATTCCGTACTATGAGGTAGATTCCCACGTGTTCCTCACCCGTGCGCCACTAGCAGAATCCTAGCAAGCTAGGCCACGCTCGTTCGACTTGCATGTGTTAAGCATACCACCAGCGTTCGTTCTGAGCCAGGATCAAACTCTCAAGTTTTGATCAAGTGAGAATATATAAATATATCCTCATGGTTTCGTGATTACTTAAAAGTAACCACATTTTTTGTTGGAGCATTTACTGTCCATGCTTCTTACTAATTCACATTTAAAAGAACTTATTAGGAGAGCCACTTTTAAACCCAGTTAATATAACTGTCAATAGCAGATTTGATAATTTTCAAAAAAAGATAAGAAAATATCATAGCCCCCTTCTATATAGTAGGAGGCAAATATTATCTTACGATTATTTTTATACTTTTATATTATATATGCTCAGTTAGGTGTACTGTTACTTAAAATTTAATATATAAATTAGAGATGTTACAAAATTTCGCGCAAAAACTATTCGGTACAGCAAATGATCGAGTGATTCAAGGATTTCAGATTAATGTCAACCAGATCAACAAGCTAGAAGCAGAAGTGGCCAGCTTGTCTGAATCTGAAATAAAAGCTAAAACTAAAAGCTTGAAGACGGAAGTTCAAAATGGCAAAAGTTTAGACGACATCCTCAATATTGCCTTTGCTCTATGCAGAGAAGCCGGCAAGAGATCCTTAAATATGCGTCACTTTGACTGCCAGCTAATAGGCGGAATAACATTACACAAAGGCATGATCTCCGAAATGGGGACAGGTGAAGGTAAAACTTTAGTATCTACACTTGCAGCATATTTAAATGCATTATCAGGCAAAACAGTACATGTGATCACAGTAAATGATTACTTAGCCTTGAGAGATTCCGAGTGGATGGGGAAGATCTTTGCATACCTAGGCTTAAGCGTGGGCTGCATCATATCTAATATTTCGGATATGGAGCGCAAACAAGCTTATGACTGCGATATTTTATATGGCACTAATAATGAATTTGGCTTTGACTATCTAAGAGATAATTTAAAGCTATCAAAAGAAGAGATGGTTCAAAAAGAACATAGCTTTGCAATTATTGACGAAGTAGACTCAATCTTAATCGATGAAGCAAGAACTCCTCTAATTATCTCCGGCCCTAGTGACAAAAGTTCCAATCTATACAAATCCGTCAATGAATTAGTTTTAAACCTAAGTAAAGGTGATTTTGAAGTTGATGAGAAAAGCAAATCATCTGGACTGACCGACAAAGGTAACGATACCGTTGAAACTATCTTAAAGCAAAATGGCCTCATTGCCAAAGATTCATCACTTTATGATATTGCTAATATTGACTATGTGCATCATATCAACCAAGCTCTTCGTGCCCAAAACTTATTTAAAGCTGATGTTGATTATTTAGTTAAGGACAGCAAAATCATTATTATAGACGAGTTCACTGGGAGAATGATGCCAGGACGCCGATTCTCTGACGGACTACATCAAGCCTTAGAAGCTAAAGAAAATGTTGCAATCCAACAAGAAAACCAAACTTTAGCTTCAATTACATTCCAAAACTATTTCCGAAATTATAAAAAACTATCCGGTATGACAGGGACCGCCATGACAGAAGCGGAAGAATTTCACACAACTTATGGATTAGAAGTAGTCACAATCCCCACCAACAAAATCCGAGTAAGAAAAGATAGTGATGATGAAATTTATCGCTCACAAACGGAAAAGCTAAGAGCTATTATCAAGCAAATAAAAACATGCAACGAGCGGAAACAACCTATTTTGGTTGGCACAGTCAGCATTGAGAAATCTGAGCTAATCTCAAAATTACTAAAGCAAGAAAATATAGAGCATCACGTTCTTAATGCAAAAAATCATGACAGGGAAGCACATATCATTGCCCAAGCTGGAAGAGTCGGAGCCGTGACTATCGCCACAAATATGGCGGGACGTGGGACCGATATCATGCTCGGAGGCAATCCAGAGATGCTTTGTGAAGATGGAAAGCACGACAAAGAGACCATTGCTGCCCAAGTCCAGAAAGACAAAGAAACAGTTAAACAAGCTGGTGGATTATTTGTCATAGGAAGTGAGCGCCATGAATCAAGACGTATAGATAACCAGCTCCGCGGAAGATCTGGGAGACAGGGAGATCCTGGTGAGACCAAGTTTTTCCTATCACTAGAAGATGACTTGATGCGGCTATTTGGCTCTGATAAAGTTAGAGGACTATTACAAAAAATGGGTTTTAAAGAAGATGAAGTGCTACATCACCCTTGGATTTCACGAGCGCTAGAAAAAGCTCAGAAGAAAGTAGAGGGGCATAATTTTGATATCAGAAAAACATTAATCAAATTTGATGATGTTTTAAACGAGCAAAGAAAAATAATATATGGCAAACGTGTTGAAATTTTAGAACGAGAGGCCTTCAAGGACATTATAGATGAATTTAGAACAGATTTAAACGAAGCTTTAGTGGTTGGACACATCCCTAGCAGGACCTATATTGAAAATTGGGACTTAGATGGATTAGAGGCAAAAGCTCATGAAATTTACGGATCAAGTTTCGACATTAAAAGCTATGCGCAACAAGACGGTGTTAGCGAGATTGAGATATTAGAAAGGCTTGATACCGGGTCAGAAAAAATAATAACAGATAGGCAAAATATTTACGACGTTGAAACTATATTATATTTGCAAAAAACTATCTTGCTTATGACCTTGGACACATTATGGCGCGAGCATATTAATGTGATGGATAGCATTAAAACCAGTATCAACCTTAGGGCTTATGGCCAAAAAGACCCATTAACGGAATATAAACACGAAGCATTTAAGTTATTTGATAATTTATTTAACCAATATATGGAAACTGCAATTCGTAACTTTGCCCATGTTAAGGTCAGCGAACATTCTAAGGAAGATTTAAAACAGCAAAAATTCTTGAGAAAAACCAGCTCCCAGAAAACAAAAGAAACCCATGCCCTGACACCAGAAGCACAAGGCATAGGGCAAGCTAATCAAAATAATCCAGAATGGGGTAAAGTTGGCCGCAACCAAATATGCCCTTGTGGATCAGATAAAAAATACAAACACTGCCACGGCAAAGTATAAAAAGAATATTTTGGGGTAATTTATACTTATTTGAATTCATAGCACACCGTCAGCTTGTATCCCAATATAATTGGGCAATAGTTTTTTAACAAAAAGAAGAGATCGCCCAGTTTTTGCACCTACTTTAGTTTACATAACTAAAAACAGAAACAGAGGGAACCATAAATCGTAATACTCCAATATCTAGACGATAATTATTTACTTATATCCGACCAGATAGAAGAGAGATATACATTTGCGTAAAGACGGCCGGAAGAACCCATCCCTTTATTGATATATACAAAATCATAAATACCAAAAGCTCGCCTATACACCGCATTCTAACATCCAAAACACACATATAATATTATATTATTTTTATTGCTATTTCCTTTGCAGTACTTTATGTTCCATCCTTTATAAATATATTTTGAGTTATGAATCATGGCTATATCCAAAAATAATCCAAATGCCAGAAAGGCCGCTATTGCAAAGACTTATAATGGTAAAGTTGTTAAACCGGTAAAATATATTGGTAAACATGGTTCATACATCGCTGCACAAGACGAAGGCGGAAACATGATTTTTAATGCAGAAAACAGACCTATCCCGTTTAAAAAACTAGATCAAAACGCATAGTTTCTCCCTAACCTCCCCATATTATTAATATTATTATCATTGTACTGATATGACAAATAATACTAAAATACTACATTCTGGTAGAAATCCTTTTGATCATCACAATACTATCAACCCACCTATTTATGCTTCATCCTCTCTAGTCTTTAAAACTTTAAAAGAAATTGATGAAGCTTACACAGCATATGGAAGGCATGGTACCCAGACCTCTAGATACCTTGAAGATCTAATCAAAGTTATTGAAAATGGCTCCGAAGCAATGTTATTTCCTTCTGGACTCTCCGCGATTACAACGTCTATCCTAGGGTGCGTATCGGCTGGAGAGCATATATTACTACCAGACCTTGCTTATGGACCTACTAGGATTTTCGCAACAAAGTTTTTAGAAAAGCTAAATATAGAATATGATTTTTATCCTTCGGGCCTGAGATCTAAAATAGCTGAATATATAAAACCCAATACAAAAGCCGTTTTCATGGAGTCACCAGTTTCACAAACATTTGAGATTGATGAGATTGATGTAATGATAGCAACATGCAAAGAACATAATATTGCATCTATATTCGACAACACTTATTGTGGAGGCTACTTCTTTAAGCCACTTGATCATGGTGTTGATGTTGTAATCCAATCATGTTCAAAATTCTTCTCTGGTCACTCAGACGTAATAATGGGATGCATGGTCACCAATAGTGAAAAATATTATAACAAGATTAAAAATCATTATAAATATTTAGGTCTACATGTAAGCCCACGTGATTGCTACTTAGTGCAGCGTGGTATAAGAACTTTAAATATAAGGTTAAAACAACATTATGCAAATAGTCTAGTAGTTGCAAAGTGGTTAGAAGAGCAACCTATGGTCGCTGAAGTTTTATACCCAGCTTTAGAATCCAGCCCATATCATGAAAGATTTAAAAAATACTTCACTGGAGCATCTGGCCTATTCTCATTCTACTTCAAACCCGATATTTCACGCGAGCAAGCTATAAACTTTGTTGAAGCACTTAAATATTTCCATATTGGCTTTGGCTGGGGTGGTTATGAAAGCTTAGTTATGTTTTTTAAAGAGATAAGAAGTGATGCTGTAGACAACCCTAACCAATATTTGGTAAGGTTATTTATAGGGCTGGAAGAACCGGAGGACCTTATTGAGGACTTAAGCCAAGCTATGGAAAAAACATTATAAATTTCCATTGCAACTTTAATAAGTAATATGCCCCAACTAACTATAGCCTCTTGGAATATCAACTCTGTTAGACTCAGAATAGATAGCTTACTTGCCGCATTAGCAAAATATAACTTAGATGTCATCTGTCTGCAAGAAACCAAAACTCTTGATGAGTTTTTTCCAGAAGATGCAATTAAGCAATCTGGTTACCCATATGTTGCATATGTTGGTCAAAAATCCTATAATGGCGTGGCTATTATTTCTAAATTACCTATTAATAAAGTAACTAATTACCAAATGGTTGGACGCGACGACAAGCGCCACATATCGGTAGAATTAGCTAATAACTTAACAATCCATAACTTCTATATTCCCGCTGGCGGAGATATTCCTGATCGCACGTTAAATGATAAGTTTGGTCATAAATTAGATTTCTTAGACGAACTAATCTCTATTTTTAACAAAGAACAAAAGCAAACAATAATCCTTGGTGATTTCAACATAGCCCCTCTCGAACATGATGTTTGGTCACATAGGCAATTAGCTAAAATAGTATCTCATACTGAAATAGAAATTGAAAAATTAAACGCCATAAAAGCCAAAGCAAACTGGATTGATATTCACAGAAAGTTTACACCAGATGATCAAAAGCTTTATAGCTGGTGGAGTTATCGCGCCAAAGATTGGGAAAAATCTAATCGAGGCAGACGATTGGACCATATATGGGCATCACCGGACTTAGAATCAAGCTTAGTATCAGCTGATATTCACAAAGAGTCTCGAGGCATCACCTCACCATCCGATCATGCAATTATAACAACCACATTAGATTTGTAAGGTCGGGGTTTTTCCGCCCAGAAACATTGAACTCGGTCTAGTAAGGGCGCTAGTGCGCTGCCCTTACGAAATCTCACATCATCAACACCATTAAACAAACCGCGCTGCCCAGATAGAGGAGAGATTTATATTTGCGTCAAATTTCTTTAAAAACGCACACCAAAATTTAACAACAAAGCATATGTACAATCCATATCCTCATCAACATTCGATTGCAAATCTATCTTCCCCGTTCTATTTTTATCGTAAGCGTCCGGTGAACCCGGTCTATCTTAAAACTCAATCCAGTTTAAGATTCCATGGCAGCAAGTCTTCAATCTTTTTATGG
>JABJNB010000046.1 GCA_018659145.1 Rickettsiales bacterium | reverse complement strand
TACCGATATCAAATTTAGTAAATTTATTATGTGAAACACCTGCGCTTGATAGATTTCCAGAAATGTTAACTATCGTAACATCATTATGCGCTTTATCTAACCGAGCTTGGTTAGCGCTAGCCGCCGCTTGATCCACAACAACCTCACTCGCTGCATAAAGCGGAACTTGTCCGACGGATAAAATAAATGATAATATATAACAAAGGCCACGCCTTAAGCTTTCTTTCACTAACATGAAAAATGTACAAACAGATGATTTGCGCGCTTAATTGACCACTTTAATTGTATGTTATACGTTCATTTATGACCCCCCTGTAATAGACAGGTAGGTTTTTATAGTTATTAGAGCTGAAATTGCAACTATGAATTGCTGCATTTTAAAAAAATATGTAGATTTCTACCAAAAGTAGTTGCAATACTAAGTCTCCTTCAATCCAATAACTAGATTGGCCAAGTTTTTGGATTGAAGGAGACTTGATATTAACTTCTTCCAAAGAATACAATGTTTAAAATAATCACAACCATCATTATTTTCTTAATCACAATACCGATATCTCTACATGCGGATGAAGCTTTGGAGATTAAAAATATGCAAGATTATATTGAGCATAACAAACGCCGTAAAGAAATTCAGGCTATAAAGCAAAGGCCAGCTGAGCTAGAATATAAAGCCGAGGATATTTCTATTAATAATGAATCATGCTTGGAGATCAAACAGGTAATAATCTCGGGCTCAACAATTTTCGCAGATGAATTACTGCAAGAAATTGCAAATCAGTATATAAGCGACTGTACTAATTTAGGATCCATTCAAAAGATTATTCATAACATAAATTCTCTCTATTTTGAGGATGGTTATATTACCAGTCGGGCTGCTCTGCCTACTCCCCAAACGCGCCTCGGCGAGTATATCCTGACCTTAAATATCATGGAGGGCAAAATCGATAAAGTAATCTTATCCGAGCGCCTTCTAGCATCTGATGATTGGAGCGAAAATCAAAATAGCCTTAAAGCTAGGATGGCTATGCCAAATTTTCCAAACCAAATTTTTAATATTCGAATCATTGAACAAGCTGTCGATAATTTTGCATCTATTACCTCAAATCATACCTCCTACGAAATAATGCCACATAGTGAGTTAGAAGGTTTTAGCAACATCATCATCAAAAATATTATAAGCAGCCCCTATAATATAAACCTATCTTTAAATAATGCAGGCTCAAAAGAAACAGGAGAAGATAAGTACAGCTTAAACGCTTCCTTGGATAACCCGCTTAACTTAAATGATAATCTAACTTTATATTACGGCTCTAGTTATGGCGAGGATGCTGATTATAAAAGCAGCATCTCAGAATCACTTAATTATTCTATACCACTTGGTAATTATGATTTTAGCTACCTGCTCTCACGCTCGAGTTATCGCCTGGGCACGGACCTTACACAATCTACTTTTTATTCTTTCGGGAGTACCATAATTAATAACTTTGCGATTAATCGCAATATGGGGCGTAATCAATTTTATAAAGGCAATTTAGAGCTAAGCCTAAGCCTAAAAAATATTAAATCTTATAATGAAGTCCTGGATGTTAAAATAGCTAATGATTCTGGAACCAGGAAACTCTCTATAGCTAAAATATCTTACCTAAGCACCATCTATTCAAAATTTGGAACCTTTCTGATTAAGCCCGGTTATGTTTTTGGTCTCAAATCTTTTGACGCTCTAGATGATAATAATAGCGATTTTTCTGAGGAAGCTCAATATGAAGCACTAACTTTATATATGCATTATAATACATCATTTACAACACTGCCTCTGCGTTACAATATCACCTTTGATTCGCAATTATCAAATGACTCGTTATTCTCATCAGAGAGCTTTGTCGCGGGAGGAGATTATTCCGTACGCGGCTTTAAATATGAATATCTGCAAGGTGACTCCGGATTATCCATACGCAATAATTTAGGCCTACTCCCACAATTATTCCAAACCAGATTCAGCAAAATAAACAGCATCTATCCTGAAATATTTTTTGATTACGGTATGGTAAAAACCAATGGAATTTCATCACATGATTATGTAAGCGGAACTGGAATCACCCTGCATTACTCAACCAAAAAAACCAAAAGCCACATCACCTATTCCAAATCCCTACACACCCCTGCTAGCCTAGAAAAAGAAAGCCAGGCCGTATATATGAGCATCAGCTACAGCTTTAATTAACGTCGGGGCGAGCTTTATAGCATTACTGCCTAGAGTTAAAAAGTATTAATAAAAATCCTGCGCTTTTTTACAAATCTGACCAATATACAAAATTGTGTAGGAGCGTTGTCCTCCCGCCCTTGGCAGACCGATCTCGATGCTTCTGGGCGGGAAAACCCCGCCCCTACAATTCTTTATTGAAAAAAATTAAATTCATTTTTGCTTGTGCGCAAAACCCTTTTTACACAAGGGTTTCTATCGCATCATTCTGCTTTTTCTCTAGGCAGTAATGACCTTTACAGTTCCGCCCTTATAGAGCTATTAGTCCTTGGCCTGTATGGGTAACAAGAGAGACCCTACTACAATTAATGGTTACAACCCTGCCCATGAACATGAGGTGGGTGCATTTTAATGTGTTTCTGCATTTTTTTAACAAGACGATCACGCTTTAACTTTGATAGGTGATCTAAAAATACCACACCATTTAGATAGTCAATTTCATGCTGAACTATGGTAGATAGAAACTCATCTACCTCCTTCTCGCATTCCCTACCCTCTAAATCTGAATAACTAACCTTGATCTTGCTCGGGCGCGTAATTTTTGCAGCAATTCCAGGATATGATAAAGATGATTCTTCAAATTCTTGTGTTGCATCTGAACGCTCAATAATCTCTGGATTAATCATAGCAAAACTCTCACTCCCTTGCTTCCAATCAATGATAATAATCCGTTTTAAAATTCCAACCATATTAGCGCCAAGGCCAATCGCACCTTCGTGCCTAGCTGTTGCAAACATTAATTCCACAAGATCTTTAATCTCATCATCCACAATTTTAACGGGCTCTGCAACTTGTTTAAAAATCGGATTCGGTGCATAGGTAATTTGAAGTATTGCCATAATTATTTTAAATATATTTCACAGGATCCTACAATATACAAATCGATTAATAATACCAAGTCCCATCTTTAAATAAATTAGTAAGTTATGATTTAAAGATCAGATTTGGTATAAAACGGTTATTCTGATGATTAATACCAAATACCATCAATTGGCATTTGGACAAATTTAATAACGCATTAATTCCAGATTACCGCCTATCGCTGTAACATTATTTGAAATATTTTGTTCAGTCATAAAGCCTTTGAGATATTCTGGTCCTCCGGCTTTGGGACCGGTCCCAGATAATAACATCCCGCCAAATGGTTGAACCCCAACCACCGCTCCTGTGATATTACGATTAATGTAAATATTACCTGCCCGGACGCGCGCTGTAATATAATCGATTCGCTCTTGAATACGGCTATGAATACCAAAAGTTAAGCCATATCCCGATGAATTAATTTCATCTATCACCTTATCTAAATCTTTCGCTTTATATCGAACCAAATGCAAGATTGGACCAAAGTTCTCACTATCTAATTGGTTCATATTATTTATTTCAAATAAATGCGGTTCCACAAAAAATCCAAATTTAGTACTATTAATTTTGACCTTTGCAATAAACTTAGCTTCCTTGCTTATAGCCTCAATATGCTGGTTTAAACTATCTTGAGATGCTTTGTTAATCACCGGACCAATATCTGTCTTGAATAAAGTAGGATCGCCGACTTCAAGTTCAGACATAGCACCTTTCAACAAATCTATTAAGCTATCTGCTACATCCGATTGAACATATAATACCCGAAGCGCGCTACATCTCTGCCCTGCGCTTATAAAGCTACTATTAATAATATCGTCGCTTGCTTGCTCCAAAAGCGCGCTGCTATCGATGATCATACTATTTTGACCACCCGTCTCCGCGATTAATTTAGCGATCGAGCTATCTCGGCTAGCTAGAGCTCTATTGATCACATGAGCAGTTGCGGTAGAACCGGTAAAGGCAACACCAGATATTGCATCATTACTTAAAATAACTTCTCCAAATAACCGACCTTCCGAAGGTACAAATTGCAAAACATCCTTTGGCACACCAGCCTGATATAGAAGCTCAGTTGCTTTAAAAGCAATTATTGATGTAGCTTCTGCGGGTTTAGCAAGCACACTATTACCACTCACTAATGCAGCCACCACTTGGCCAAGATAAATCGCCAATGGGAAATTCCATGGGCTAATACAAGCAAACACGCCGCGCCCATGATAACTCAAATGATTATCCTCACCTGTGTAACCTTGATTCTTCTCTGGCTCGGCCAGTGCTCTGGCCTGCATTGCATAGTAATTACAGAAATCAATTGCTTCTCTAATTTCTGCAATTGTATCATTTAAAGTCTTGCCAGCTTCGCGCATTAGTAAACTAATAAACTCCACTTCGTTTAACTTAATTAGGTTAGCCATTCTTTCTAAAATCTCTGCCCGAGATTCTATTGATTTCCGGCGCCAATCTGTCGCAGATTTTTGCGCAATCTCGATTGCCTGATTTAACTCAGATTCAGTTGCAAGGCTAAGTTTACCAACAAGTTGTTCTTGGTCGTAAGGTGATTTAATCTCGATAGAGTTATAGGTTTTGATTTTGCCATTAATGATTGGTCCAGCTTGATAACACTTGTTTTGATACAACTCTATTTGCTCCTTTAACAAACTCATATGCACCTTACTACCCAAAGAATAACCCGAAGAATTTGGCCTATTATCAAAAATAGCCTGAGGTAATTTAAGCAATGTTCGCGCCGTTGTTAAATTAAATTCCGCTTTATCAATTGGACTTTTAAGTAAGTCTTTAACTTCGATATTCTCATCTATTAACTGATTAATGAAATTACTATTTACACCATTTTCCATTAAACGCCGAATAAGGTAAGGCAGCAAATCGCCAAAACTACCAACGGGAGAATAAATACGGCATGGACGCCGCGATATCATTTGATCATAGAATGAGCTTCCCATCCCAAATAAACGCTGAAACTCATAAGCATTTTCCTGGCCGAGCTTCTCAGCTAAAGTTATAATAGCTGCAACTGTGACTGCATTGTGAGTTGCAAATTGTGGATAGAAATATTTGGTATTCTTTAACAATTCCGACGCACATGCTAAAAAGCTAACATCCGTATGACTCTTTCTGGTGAAGACAGGATAGCCTTCCCACCCTTCCATTTGCGCCCATTTAATTTCACTATCCCAATAAGCACCTTTAACTAATCTGATCGGTATTTGTTTGGATAATTTCTTGGCTAATTTTGTTAATAATTTTATAATTGGCATTGCACGTTTCTGATATGCTTGCAAAACAAAGCCAATTCCATCAAAACCTTTAAAATCCTCATCCGAGAGTAATTTTACATACAACTCGAGCTCACTATCCAGGCGATAAGATTCTTCAGCATCTAGCGAGATGGTTAAACCATATTCTTGCGCCAAAAGCACAATCTGTTTTACCCGACCATAAAGCTCACTCATGACCCGTTCCTGCTTAAGATATTCATATCTTGGATGCAGGGCTGATAATTTAACTGAGATGTTTGGTCGTGCATATAGTGACTTATCTTTATCCACATCTTTTAGCGCGGTTAGGGAGTCGATGTAACTTGCTAAATATTTTCCCGCCTGAGCTTCCGTCCTTGCTCCCTCGCCCAACATATCATAAGAGAAACTATAACCTTTTTTATACTCGGCCTTAGTATTTTTCAGAGCTTTTTTAATCGTTGTACCAGCAACAAATTCATTACCCATTAATTGCATAGCAGATTTAAAAGCCAGGCGCATAGCCGGCTCACTCAATCTATGAATAACATTCTCTATCGGATTGCGACTATCTTCATAGCCAGCTAAATGCGATGATGTCATCAAAGCCCAAGCTTTACTATGTATTGAAAAACTAGAATGTTTTTTGATAAATTTTTTCCAATCTGCGCCTTTTAACTTATCACTAATTAGCTCATCCACTGTTTTATTATCAGGAATTCTAAGCAATGCTTCAGCTAAGCATAATAAACCAACAGCTTCTTTTTCTTGCAAACCAAACTGGCTAATAAATTCTTCTACCGCGCCTAACTTATTAGTCCGGCGGATTTCTGTTATATAACGTTTAGCACGCTCATCTATTACACCTATATGATCTTGGTATATTTTGGCTTCTATGAGCAATTGCCTAAGAAGTTCGCCTTCATCACAAAAAGTTTGGCTACTGATATGATGTAATTCTTCCTTTATATTCATGGGGTCTTTACTATAAGAAGCTGAAGAATATTTCAAGCAACTCTTAAAACTTTCTCCGGGTTAATAAAGGTTTGGAAGTCCAATGATTTATATAATGCCGACTAACAACTCCTGCAAGAATTTCTCTAATGATAAAACTTCTATATTCTTATCTTGATATTCTTGCTTAATATTTAAAACCAATTGTTTAGCAGTTAGGTTATATTTCTCTGAAAAATATTTGAGATTCTTATCAATGTTATTTTCCGAATATTTAATCTCAATTAAATCCTCAATACTATTATTACAACTAATCGCAAAATCTGATTCCCTGCCCTCTTTGTCGCGTAAATATTGTAAAACAAAATTCTGACCTAAATAGTCACGCTTAAAATAACAATATTGCCATAGAGAATTTGCGGCCAAATTTTCTAACTTTTTACCATCATCACCATTCACTAGACCGGTATCATAAAAATATAATTTTGGCGCTTTTTGGATTGCTCTTACAATGTTTTTGGAAAATGGCGTAATGCGAAATACAATGTATAAAGCCTCTAATATCTCAATATATTTAATCACAGTATTTGGAGCAATTTTGAGATCCTCAGCAAGCGCTGTATAAGAAATTGGGCTGGCTACTCTATCACGTAATAATTCGAATAAATAACCCATAACTTTGATATCACCTATTTTCGCAAAATCTAAGATATCTTCTCTCACCATGCTATTTACATACTGATAACGCCATCTATTTGCGGCATCTTCATTTTCTGCAAATAATGGCTCTGGAAAACCACCTCTAATCAACAAATCCTCAAGACTTTGGGGCGCCTTAGTTGCCTTAATTTCAAATAACGAGAATGGCATTAAGTGATGTACAAAAAATCTACCAGCCAAAGATTCCCCCATATTCTTATAGGTATCAAGCCTTGCACTTCCAGTAACTATAATTTGTAAGGTAGAAGGTTTTGCATCATAGATGCCTTTTAAATATTTTTTCCAATTGGGCATTTTATGAATTTCGTCTAAAATCAATAGGTCTGTTTTTACAAGCCATGACTGCTTTTCTATAATCTGACGGCCGGCTATTTGGTCATAATTTAAATATTGAGGATTGGCAAAGCTCTTAGCAATATCCAATGCAAGTGTTGTTTTGCCAACCTGACGCGGCCCAACCACAAATACCATTTTTTGCTTTAGATCTTCAATGATTTTGGCCTTTTGCAATCTAAACATAATATACTCAATCACTTGCATTAATTACAACTTTTATGCAAGGTGTTGCACGAAAGTCAAGACCTTTGTGCAACACCTTGCATGAAAGTCATTAAAACTCAGGTCGAAACATTATATATTCAGGCTTAACTTCAATAATAGTGTAAGCAAAAGTGGTGCGTTTATTTATTTGATCCTGGATAATTTTTTTATAGAGATTTTCTAATTTTTCAAAACGTGGCTTATAAGGCTTGTTGCCGATTTCAGCAAAAATTTTAATTAATAACCTTAGAGCTATTTCGCTATGTAGTTTTTTAAATTTGGCCAGTTCGACAATTAAATCACCATCTGGCTTTGTTACTAATTCCAAATAAGTAATATCAACTTGCTCCGAGATATAAGATTTAATTCGGCTAAAATGACTCGCCGTTTGATAAATGCGCTGCTTGATTAAATCACCATCTTCTAAATTCTCAAGCAATTCTCTAATTTGATTACGCTTAAATTTAGTATCTTTGTTACTAGAATCCTCAAACCAATTAATCTGCTTTTCTTCTAAGTAATTTTGTAATTCAGATTTTCGTATAGCAATCAAAGGCCGCATAAAATTAACGCCCCCTTTGCTAAAACTTCTATCCATCAAACTTAATCCATCCAATCCGCTGCCACGCTCTAACCTAATCAAGAAATTTTCAATCTGATCATCACGATGGTGACCGATTAGTACCAAGTCAACATGCTGCTCTTTAGCATAAGAGCAAATAAGTTCATATCTAGCCACTCGAGCCTGAGCTTCAATGTTGCTGGTGATCTCTCCATCCTTTTCCCAACTAACTATATCGTGATGAATTTGATGATTTGCTAACAGTCTCTGCAACTCTTCCGCCTGATATTTAGAATCCTCTCTTAAGCCATGCTCTATTGTTAACGCACAAAACTCTATATCATTCCTTTGGCAATATTCCTCGACCAGAAAACAAAGTGCCAAAGAATCAACCCCCCCAGATACCGCCACCAAAATTTTGTTAACTTTACTACTTAGCGTAACTTGGTCTAATTCTGTAGAAAACTTCTGCTCTAATTCCATGATTCATAACCTAATATCATCCTACCTATTACCCCAGCAGTAATAATCAGCAATTAATAACTAATAAGAAAGCATCATAACAATATAGATAAAAACTGGTCTTATACAGTATGTATGGTTGCACTATTATCACAGTTGTGCTATATTTATATATACACAATAGAAAAAAACATTATGACAAGAGATACTCCGTCCACAAGAGGGCAGGCAGAACAAGGCCCTAAAGGCCAAGCTGAGCATATGCAAGAACTTCTTAATTTTTGCTTAAAAACAATAGGCCGCTTAGATAGTAAGTCACAAAAGATAGAGTGGTCGGGGCAAGATTTTCAAGATCTCTCAAAGATATTTCAAGGTATAGATGTCGCAATAGCAAACGTTCATAGCAAGTCTAATCTTCATACAATGACATACAAATTTGGCAGGGGTAGCACCCAACGCGTAATGAGTCCTAGCTCAGAATCCAAATTAGGCCCAGAAGCAAAGAAGGGAGGACTTTCAGACACTCCATCAAAAGGATCTGTAATGAGCGAAAGTCAAAAACAAGAATTATATCTCAAAGCACTAAATGTTTACGCTCTCGTTTGGGACTTCATGAAGCAAATGCAATCAGCAACCATTAAAGGTAATATCGTAACTACACTATTAAAAGTTAGGAACAATCAAACCGAGGGCAATAGCTTTCTTGATCTAAAGTTTTATAAAGATGTACCGGATATAATCAGGTTATCTAAAACCCGCCGCTTTTCTACTTTAGATGTCATGCCTGGGGGCAGAATAAAGCGCATGTTCTCACCTGGATTCTCCAGCTCTGCAGATTCGGCCAGAGCCAAGCAAACTTTTATCCAAGATATGAACCAAGAATTAGGAATTTGGGAAAATGAGTTAGAGGCTACCAAAGTAAAAGAGTTTATGGCCAAGACTCACAAAACAGCATTTCCTACATTTCACCTTGGTCATTCAGAACAAGAATTTGCTAGATTATTATTAATACAAAAAACAACTATTGCAAATTCACTGGAATCTTACATTCAGGACAAAAGCCTTACAAG
>JABJNB010000045.1 GCA_018659145.1 Rickettsiales bacterium | reverse complement strand
TTAGGTGATGCTGGCGAGGTATCTGGTGTGGGTGATCAGGCATTAGTTAGTGAAGGTAAGTGGGTTGCGGAGATGGAGGCCCGGAGTAGTAGTGAGTTATCTAATGGCAGAGCTTGATAATGTGATTGAAGTATGAACTTTGGTATTATACCAGATATTGCTTGTCATCTTAACAATGTGATTTTAAGGTAAAAATCTCAAAGTCACATATTCGCCATATTAATTATTTGTTTAAATTATATTCTATAAATGGGAATAGCTATTAATAAAGCCTATACGTTATTAGAGCAGGCCATAGCTCTAACGTTGCTAAGCTTTGTGGTCATAATGACAATTTTAATCACGGATTATCAATATGATCGTAGTTTCTATGATGATAGTGGGGATAAAATATTGGTGATTGAGAAGGCATTACTCGCACATATGATGAGATATTCCAAGGATGTTGCCGTCGTATCTGGTAACCCGCTTTTATGCCCAGCTCCAATAGATAGTTTAGTTACTTCAAGCAGCTTTGGCAAAAGTGATTCAGTTTATACAGATTCAGGGGGAGATTGTTTGGGATCTTATGCAACAGATAGCATTAGTTTGGATAATTATTATTACGGCATGGTGCCGGTTCGCTCGCTTGGTCTTGCGGATGATTATGCTTTTGATAGTTGGGGCAGAAGGTTTTTATTTTTAGTAAATAAAGATATTTTTCAGACCTATGACACCGATATTTTGGTCGATGATTATACAGAAACCTTATATTATATAATCAGCTATGGCAAGAATGGTTATGGCGGTTATGGCAAGGGCGGCTCTTTGTTGGATAGTAGCAATGCTAGTGCGTATGAAGCAAATAATATTATCTCAACTATAGATATAGCAAATATCCAAGATATGCCAAGACAAAGTGATTATGATGATATTGTGGTAAGTAAAACCTTATTACAATATATTGCAGATTTAGCTGGAGGGACAATTTATACTAGTGGTGAATGCTCGAGCCTTCAGCCCCCATCTGGTGGTTGCGCGGATGCTGGGGATGTAGATAAAATAAGTGATTATTCTTGCGTGTTTAGATGATTAGAATGATTAACAGACTATTGCGCAATATAATTACCAAGTCTTTACCGCTCAAGATATGTATTATACCAATTTACATCTTAAAAGCGGTTCCAAGATGGGGCGCTCTAAGGCTGAGCATGCCTTACGCTACGCGGAGGATTTGCCTCTCGGGCAAATCCTCATACCAACTCACAAAGATGGGGTTTGGTATTATACTAATTCCCATCTTAAAAGCGGTTCTAAGATGGGGCGCTCTAAGGCCGCGCATGCCTTACGCTACGCGGAGGATTTGCCTTTCGGGCAAATCCTCATACCAAATCACAAAGATGAGATTTGGTATTATAATTAAATATCCTTTTCAAATAGCTTTGGATATTCGTGCAAAAATACCCCACAAAATCCAAAATCTTTATCGAAAAACTCTTGCGCAATTCTATCGCGATACAGCCTGTCAAGCCTACACATTATTAGAATTATCAATTGTTTTAATTATAATGGGATTTACTACTTTTACTTTTTTAGGGGTCGTGGATAGTTTTATTAAAGTCAGTAATTATAAAACAACTTATGAGCGTTTAGATAGCATAGAGCTTAGGATGCTTAAATATCTAAAAGAAAATAAAGGGCTACCATGTCCGGCATCGCAGACAACTTCTTTTGAAACTAGCGGATATGGAGAAGATGGTGATGCTTGCGCTAGTGCGAGTCTTGATGAATTATGCCCAAATGCAACTGCATATCAAGTTCTGGGAGTGACGGTTGGGTATCAAGGATCGGTCCCAGTAATCTCTATGGGATTGCCGGCTGACTATATGTATGATGGATGGGGAAGGCGTTTTACTTATTATGTTTCAAGTAAGTTAAATTGTACTAATGGTACTGATTTAAATAGTGGCTTTTATTCGAGCGAAGATGATTTACCATCTGTAGATAATAAATCTGATGCGGTGGGGGTGTTGCATTCATATGATAAAAATGCTTATATTTTATTGTCCCATGGTAGAAACGGTTATGGAGCTTACACTAAGTCTGGGGTAAAAGTTTCAGAACTAGATGCTAGCGATGATGAGTTAGAAAACTCAGATTTGGATAATAATTTTGTTTATAATTATTTTAAACCTGTAGCGATGGATGATATTTTGCGCTTTAAAACGAAATGGCAATTAATGCTTGATTTTGAAGATTTGGATTACGTAAAGCGTTATCCAAGCAGTGAGTGCAATTGTGTTAGTACTTCGGTTACTAAATTTGATGATATGTGTTTTTAGATAATGTCCCTGGCTTTGACAAGGGCCTTTTCGCTTATCGATGTTGCTTTTTTAAATAGCTTCTTAGCAGCCTTCTTAATTGCAAGCTTGGTTCTTGATCAAAATCTTGATATTTTGGATAAGCAGAGAGACGCGGATTCTGAGATTGAGATTATTAGTAATCATCTAACGGCTTACTGGTATAAAAATCAAAAATTGCCATGCCCTTCATATCCAGAAAAAGATATATTCGATGATCAGGCTAAATCTGAGGTAAGAGATTCGGAAGGATGTGTGCCTTCTTATGGTGTGGCAGAATCTGGTCAAGGAGAATATTATGTAGGATCTCTGCCAATAGCTAATTTAAATTTAGATATGGATTATTTGATGGATCCGTGGGGAAGTAAGTATGTTTATCTGGTTAGGCAAGATTTAACTGAAGAGGGTTCTGTATTGAACAAAGAGTTAATAAATCACGTAGCAAAGGATGTGATTTGGTTTTCTGCGGCTCAAGAAAACATTTCAAGTAATAATTGGCATGCTGATAGAAAGATATCGGGAGAGGTGATTGATGTGGATGGTGATTTTGAGATATTCCAATTGGAGGAGGAGGAGTATGTCAGGTTTAACAAAATGCATATGGATTTAGATTTGTATATTATGCAAAGGCTTATCTTATTTGATGGAATATTTAACGCTGATTTTGAGTTTGTTTTGTCATTAGACTCAGCCATAATTACTCTAAGTTATGATGAGGGTATATGTATAGTTAGGGCTGAGGGAGAGCAGGACTATGATCATGAAAAGGAGGTTTCTTGTACTGAGCATAATTATTTTTCATTTCATTATGATGTTATGCATAACACATTATTTTTTATGTTTAATAATAACCAGTTATTCGATATCCCGATAACGTTTGCAGACTTGAATTTGGATCTTGCAACTAATAACAGGGGTTTGCTTTTGCAAAATATTATCATATCACAAGAGCAATATTCAGATTTGATTAGTCGGTATGTAGAGCAGTATGATCTGCCGGAATATACTGATGTTACAATTATTAATTCTGCAGCTCAGCCGATAGATTTTTCGTTTATTGTTATGAGTAATTTGCGCAATCGGTATTCTAGTTATAATAATGCTGGGGTGTTGTTAACTAAAGGTTATGACACAGAGAATCTGATGGCTTTTGACGATAGCTTTCTGCCAAAGGCCTTTGAGTTTTTGTGTAGTGACTTAACCTCTGTTTGTTCGGTAATAAATAAAGATCTTGATTATAGTCTTAAATTGAAGAATCTACTTTAATACCAAAGCTCATGTTTAGATGCGCATCTAAACATGAGCTTTGGTATAATTTGCAAAACAGTGCTTTGTTATATTTAAAATGAAATTTGGTATTATTACAAAATTACGCTCGGCGTTTTCTTTGCTGGAGATATCTATTATCCTTACGGGTGTTTCTGTGCTTATTACCAGTTCAGTTGCTATTAAAAATAGGTCTATGGAGGGGAGTAAGTATTTAGAAACAAAACAAAAAATTAACGATATTGAAGTTGCTGTAGCGGCGTATTATGCAAAGAATGGATATTTTCCTTGTCCGGCAGACCCGCGTGTTAATATTAAAAGCAGATCAGTTGGCGCTAGTGAAAAGACGTCGGACAGTAATGCAACATGTGACAGGGAGGTCTTAAGTAGTGATGGTAAATTCTATGCTGGTTCTGTGCCAAGTCGGGAGCTGGGCTTGTCATATAATTATATCCTTGATGGCTGGGGTAATAAATTAACCTTTATTGTGCCCTCTGGTGTTGAATTTAATGATTATATAGACGTGCCCAGTTCCATTGCTAATACACCGACGAATTACACTAATTTGATTTTATGGGCAGATAGCTCTGATGTTGCAGCTATGTCTGTGGATGGTAGTGGTAATATATTGGAAGTTAATGATAAAAGTGGCAATGGTTATAATTTGAAGCAGGATGTTGCGGGATTTCGGCCGTCTTTTGTTTCTGAGGAAGGTTTGCCGGCAATGAGCTTTGATGGGGTGGATGACAGATTATATATAGATGGTAATTATTACGAATCTACCGGAGTCGGGTATGATGGGTCATTATCTCAGGTGACAACATTTGTGGTGTTTAAAACATCTTCCGCAACTAAGCAAATATTTGTGAGTTATGATGGTAGTGAATATTGGCGAGTAAATTTACGTTCTGATGGGAATTTTGGATTTAAGACCAAGCCCTTTGGAGGAGGGTCTTATAACACGACTGTTTCTTCGTCAGGTTATAGAGATGGTAATGTGCATATTCTAACTAGTGTTTATGATAGGTTAGCGGCATCTCAGCAAAAATTATATATAGATGGCGTGAATATATCATCGCGCTCTCCACATCCTTCTGCTTCTAAGCTTGGATCTGGTAATGTTAGATATGGTTATGTTGGGGTTGGATCCGAGGCTATAGCAGCAGGAGGCGCTGTAAATACTGGAGCTAGTTTTATGAATGGATTATTATATGAAGTATTGATTTATGAAAATGCTTTTGATTCAGCAACTTTGAATATATTGCATAATTATCTTGAAGCTAAATGGCAAAATGGCGATGCGCAGTATCAGGGCCGGGGACCATTTTTGCAAATTAATGATATTAATGGTTCATTGATTGAGGATCAGGCTGTATTTGCTGTTATCTCATATGGTCCAACTGGCAGAGGGGCTCATCGTAAGGGCGGGGTAGTAGATGCTAATCGTTCTACTAATTATAATGTTTTGGGGAATGGTTTTGATAGTCAAAGCATCGTTACAGATTATATGACAAGTGGCTCTGGGCTTGTAGAGCGAGCTGGTTGGAAAGATGATTTTAGTCAGGTTGTTAGATATTACACGGTATCGGATATTCAAAATTTGACAGAGTAGGAGAGCCTGCCCCGAATTAAAATCACAAATTTTTCCTGCTTAAAACAAATTCTGCAAAAAAAACCAAGATCTTAAGAGTAAAAATCTTTACAATTTTTATTTGAGATAGGCCCATAAATATAAATCCGCATAGGAGAGTGATGTGTAACTTTGCAGGGCCGGGGTCTTCCCGCCCTTGATTTGACAGAGTAGGAGAGCCTGCCCCGAATTAAAATCACAAATTTTCCTGCTTAAAGCAAATTCTGCCAAAAGCCCAAGATATTAAGAACAAAAATCTTAGCAATTTTCATTTGAGATAGGCCCGTAAATATCAATCCGCATAGGAGAAGGATAGGTAACTTTGTAGGGGCGGGCTCCTCCCGCCATTGCTAGACAGGACTCGATGCTTCTTGGCAGGAAAACCGATTACTACGATATCATAATCCAAATATTGCAATTGAGTTTATAAAATTATAGGCTAAAAGTCTAGATGGACACCAG
This sequence comes from Rickettsiales bacterium, assembly GCA_018659145.1. GTDB lineage: Bacteria > Pseudomonadota > Alphaproteobacteria > Rickettsiales > JABIRX01 > JADHOX01. Next base: position 39,776 of record JABJNB010000045.1, on the reverse strand, counting down.
AATAATATATAATCATGCCAAAAATTAACAATTTATATATCGCATCAGATCATGCAGGCTATGAGTTAAAGTCATATTTAATCGCTAATTTGCAAAATTATAATATTATCAATCTTGGTACAGATTCTGAGGCTTCAGTGGATTATCCAGATTATGCTAAGCTTGTGGCGGAATCTATCACGAGCGAGGGTGACTTTGGTATTCTTATTTGTGGTAGTGGCATTGGCATATCAATCGCGGCAAATCGTTACGCTCATATTAGAGCGGCTTTGTGTAGTGAGCATGAGGTAGCAATATTATCTAGAGAGCATAATGATGCAAATGTTTTGGCATTGGGGTCGAGATTCATAGCTGGGCAGCAAGCTTTGGATTTGTGCAATAGTTTCTTAAGTACTAATTTTGCTAAGGGGCGTCATCAGTTAAGGGTTAGTAAGCTGTCTGTCCCGAATCAAAGTCACAAATTTTTTCCTTCTTAAAATATGTATTATTTTATATGATATGAGTCTCTAAATTTTTTGATCCTACTTTGTAGGAAGTTGCAATTCCGCAATGATAAGTTGCAAATAACAGGGTTTTTCATGAGAAAGTAATAAATTGTGATTTTTTTATTGCTAATACTCTAGCTATGGTTTAATAATTTTTCTGAGAATTTAAGAGAAGTGGAGTTTGAGATGTCTAATTACTTAGTAAAAAAAATCTGTGATAAATTTGATGACTTAGAAGATAGTGATCATATTTTGATAAAAGAGTCGTTATCTTCAATTTGTGAGAGAAGATCTGAGTTTTTAGATAATGATAATCTATCTAAGTTAAATCTAGATCTTGAAAATTATATAATTAATGTCATAGAAATCGTTGATGACGTAAAAAAGTTAATCGTCAAAATAGAGAATAACAAATATAATTGAGGCGATCACATGTATTCAAAGGGTTATAAAGGTCTTAGTGAAACTGATATTGATGTATCAGATGCAATCCAAGACGAATTAATTAGACAGCAAAATCAGATTGAGCTTATAGCATCTGAAAATATTACTTCAAAAGCAGTGATAGAAGCTCAAGGCAGTGTGTTTACGAATAAGTATGCAGAAGGATATCCGGGTAAAAGATATTATGGTGGCTGTGAATTTGCAGATGTAATAGAAACTCTGGCAATTGATAGGGTAAAAGAAATTTTTGGCTGCGAGTATGCAAATGTACAGCCAAATTCAGGCTCTCAGGCAAATCAAGGAGTCTTTATGGCATTATTGCAACCAGGAGATACTATATTAGGTTTGTCTCTTGCATCGGGTGGGCATTTGACTCATGGGTCTGCTCCTAATCAATCTGGAAAATGGTTTAACTCGGTTCAATATCAAGTGACGGAAGATACCAACCTTATTGATTACGTAGAGGTTGAAGCTTTGGCTCTTGAGCATAAGCCAAAAATGATTATTGCTGGAATCTCGGCTTATTCACGTATTGTTGATTGGGCTAAATTTCGTGAAATTGCAGATAAGGTCGGAGCTTATTTATTGGTTGATATGGCACATATAGCGGGTTTAGTTGCTGGTGGTGTTTATCCTTCCCCAGTGCCATATGCTGATGTGGTTACATCCACGACTCATAAGACATTACGTGGTCCTAGAGGTGGAATTATTTTATCAAATAATTTAGATTTAGGTAAAAAAATTAACTCAGCTATTTTCCCTGGTATCCAAGGTGGACCATTAATGCATGTTATTGCTGCTAAAGCGGTATGCTTTAAAGAAGCGCTAAGTGATGATTTTAAAGTTTATGTTAGGTCGGTTGTTAAAAATGCACAAATTTTGGCTGATACGTTAAAGAAAAGAGGTCTCAATATAGTTTCTGGTGGTACGGATACACATATTGTTTTGGTTGACCTGACGCCAAAGGATTTAACGGGTAAGGAAGTAGAGGCTGTTTTAGAGGAAGCTAATTTAACTTGTAATAAAAATGCTATACCAAATGATCCAAAAAGTCCGTTTGTAACATCTGGCATTAGACTTGGTACTCCAGCTGGAACTGCACGTGGTTTTGGTGAAGCTGAATTTGAGAGAATAGGTAATCTAATAGGTGATGTGGTTGATGGTATTTCTGCTGGAGATGCAGCGGCTTTAGAGAGTGTCATCCAAACGGTAAAGCGTGAAGTGATAGAGATGTGCGCAAAATTTCCAATTATGGAATTATAATTATATGCATTGTCCTTTTTGCGTAAATCTTGAAACTGCGGTTAAAGACTCACGAGTAGTTGATGATGGAAAGTCAATTAAGAGGCGTCGTTTTTGCACTACTTGTAATGCTAGATTTACTACATTTGAACGATTAGAAACTAAAGAAATTATTGTTGAGAAAAAATCTGGCGCAACGGAATTCTTCAATTTAGATAAATTAAGGTCTTCGGTAAAAATGTCGGTGAGAAAGCGTAATGTTTCTAGTGATGAATTAGAGCGCTTAATCAATAATATCTATAGTAAGATTGCAGATATGAGTGAGAATAATATCATGACCTCGGCAATAGGGGATTTGGTGTTAGAAAGTTTGTTTGATTTAGACAAAGTTGCTTATGTTAGATTTGCATCAGTCTATAAGAATTTTACTGACACTCAGGATTTTCAAAGCTTTATTAAGAACTTAGCTGCTTGAGTTTGTGTCGTCTGGTCAGGAGAGCTACAAATGCATAGTTTAAATCACCTCGATAACCTAGGGGCAGCCTTTACAGGCCGTGTCATGATATAAGGCGATGATCCCTTTAGTATACGGAAAAGGGAATTAACTTTTGATTTCGTAAAAGGTAAGGTGAGATTCTGTGCGAATCAAAAGCAAAAAATCTGTGAAAAGAAACTGCCTCCCAGTCAATTACTGTTGGAACTATTCGAACTATCGCATTCCGTGTTGTCTTGTGTTTTTCATTGGCTGGTAAAGACAAATGAATGGTTATATAAAATTCATTTTTCTGCGGTAAAGGTTGTTAGGGATTTAAGGACAAAAGGAGTTTGCTTAGGTTTTGTAGTTTCTAATGCATCCGATTTTCCAATCAGTTTTAAAGCATCTGATTTTCAGGTTAGGCTTAGGGATAAAGTTCCTACTCAAGATATTAGTGAGATAACCCATACTGTTCCAGCTAGATGAATTGGATGGCAAGATTCTCATGCCATCCAGGTTGATAAAATTCCTGAGTCTGGATTGATCGAAGGCTCAATCGAGTTTGCTATCAATTATGGTAAAGAGGGAACAGAGTTGAAGGAAATTCTTTCGGCAAAAAAACAAGTGATAGTTTCTTTCAGTAAAGATGGAATACTTCAGCACGGAGCATGGAATGATGCGGTGTGAGCCTAAAAGACGGTCTTAAAAACAACAAGCTAACCGACTTCATCAAAGAGCGCCCCAAAGAAGAAAAGCGCGGAGACGAAGATAAGTTCGACAAGGTAATTAAATCTATTTCGCAAACTTCGTCAAAAGCTCCGAAAGTATCAGCTCAGGGCAGCCGCTAGAGTTGAATCTGTATTCAAATTCTGCGGCGTAATTTGCTAAATGCTTTTTAGAAACGTGAATGTGTGTGCCTTTGATTGATAGCTTTAATCTCGACCAAAAGCTCTCAATTGAATTCACGGTCACGCCACTTTTGCTTACATATTGACCAGCCCCGTGATTAACGGTGTTGTGAGTGTAGCCTTTTTGGCTCAATCCTTTGTAAGAGTGTAATGCATCACTTTGAATTTCGCTCTGTTTCTCAACACTGTCTTCAATGATTGGGTGAATAGTAGCATGTTTAACATCGTCAAGAACCTTTGTCATGACATCGCCGTTTTTTCTACATCATACCAAAGACAATTTATTTGCCTTCTGCGCCACGACATCTTTTACCTTTTCTTTTGCCGCCGCTTTAGGTTTCATCAACTTCGATGACTCCGCTAAGTGGGCTCATCAACATCAACTTGGCTCATGTGCTTTCTGATTTGATGACCCATGCGCCCAGCGGTTTTATAAGTCACACCAAGCTGAAGTTGAAGCTCTTTTGCCGAAACTCCGCTGCATGTAGTAGTGAAGAGATAAATGGCGTAGAACCAGAGTTGAAGAGAGGTTTTTGAATCTTCAAAGATCTTGCCAACGCAAGGGTGAATGTGATTACCACAATTACCACAAGAGAAGGCGGGCGCTGATTTGAGTAAATGCCAAGTAGTTTCGCGTTTGTACTTAGGGCATTCGTGATTTTTGGCAAAACGAACTTTGAATAAGTGCGTCAAGCACGCATCATCATTTGGGAGTTTTTTAAAGGATTGCTAAATGGTTGTGCTTTTGATAATCAAGCCAGTTATTTAAAGGAACTGGTGAGATGTTAAATAACTAATTTCCGTATGTTAAGGGGATAATCGTCTTATATTATGGGCCTGTTGAAAGGGTCATATATGTGTATAGTCTCAAATCAAAATTTACTCTTTGGCAATAAAGGTAATGCGTGGAAAGACCCGGAGTTTGTTTGCTTGCCCCTTCCGGAGCTCGATTTTATCGACCACCGACTTACCCGGGAGCGGAGAAGTAAGAGTTCACGGCGGGATCGGTATTATCTGGCTTACTCTTCCTTACTTCACCCCTTGGGCTTGCCTTCATCAAGGGCGGGGTTTTCTCGCCTGGAGACATCGAGTTCGGTCTGTCAAGGTCGGGAGGACCATGCCCCTACGTAATTTTTGCGACGTCTGTACAATAAATTCTTTTGATTGATTTAAATTTGCTGTTAGAAGGTAAGGCTGTTTTATGGGTTATATATGAGCAATAGAAATCAGCATTATTTTTTTCAAAATATGGCCTATAATATGGCCTATGATAATTTAGGTCTGACCTATCCTAATCCATCTGTTGGAGCGGTTATCGTTAAGGATGGTCGTGTGATTGGTAAGGCCGTTACTAGTAGCTCTGGTGGATCTCATGCCGAATTATTGGCAATCAATAATGCTTTAGAAGATGTTAAGGGGGCGGATTTATATGTAACCTTGGAGCCATGTAATCATCAGGGAAAGAACCCTCCTTGTTGTAATATCATATTATCTAGCGGGATTAAAAGAGTGTTTTATTCTTTTATAGACCCCAACCCTTTAGTTAGTGGTTTAGGCATTAAGGCTTTGCAAAATCATGGTGTGGAGTGCTGTAAATTAGAGGCCACAGGAGATGGTTTATATGAAGGTTTCTTCTCGAAATATAACCGGTCTAGGCCTTTTGTTACTTTGAAGCTTGCAACAAGTTTGGATATGAAGGTCGCGCTCCAAGATGGTAGTAGCAAATGGATTACGGGTGAGAGTTCGAGAAGGTATGGTCATTATTTGCGCAGAGTTAATGATATTACTCTTGCGGGCGTAAATACTATCCTAGAGGATGATCCAAGTTATAATTGTCGTTTGGATGATAAGAAATCAACGCATTTGGCGATATTAGATTCGCATCTTAGAGTGAGTAATACGGCTAAAATATTTGAACCTCTAATGCATGAGAAAATCATCATTTTTTATGATGATCAGCTAAGTGATTTTGCTAAGTTAGCAAGCTTTGATCATGTTAAAAATGTTGAGTTGGTTGGTATGCCTAAAGATGATTCTGGAATAGACTTGCCCGGGGTGTTAAATTACTTAGCTAATCATGATTATTGTTCCGTTCTTATTGAGTCGGGATCTAGGTTGGCATCTAGCTTTATCCAGTCTGAGTTGGTTGATTTGTTTTATATATTTTCAGCAAATAAAATTTTAGGTAGAGATGGGATAAATGCTTTTGATATTTTGTCCCCAGAAAAATTAATAAATTGTAGAAATTTAAGCTTAGTTGCTATAGAAACGCTGGGGCAGGATAATTTGCGAATTTTAAAGCCAGTAGGTTATTCAATAAATAATTAATAAGAAAATTTCATGACAGAAGAAAGTAATATTACAGGATCTAATATAGTAAAAATCTCAATTGAAAGTGAAATGAAGAAGTCATACTTAGATTATGCTATGAGCGTAATTGTAAGTAGGGCGATACCAGATGTTTGTGATGGGTTAAAACCAGTGCATAGAAGGATCTTATATTCAATGTATGAAACTGGAACATATTGTAATAAACCTTATAAGAAATCAGCAAGAATCGTCGGAGATGTAATGGGTAAGTACCACCCACATGGTGATAGCGCAATTTATGATGCCTTAGTTAGAATGGCGCAAGATTTCTCAATGCGTGTTCCGCTTATTGAAGGGCAGGGAAATTTTGGTTCAATGGATGGAGATTCTCCAGCTGCAATGCGTTATACAGAATCACGCTTGCAAAAAATATCTCATTCTCTTCTAGATGATATTGATAAAGAGACTGTAGATTTTCGAGAGAATTATGATGGTTCACTTAGCGAGCCAGTAGTTTTGCCAGCTAAATACCCAAATCTTATTGTTAATGGAGCTAGTGGAATAGCGGTTGGAATGGCAACCAATATACCGCCGCATAATTTGGGTGAAATAATATCAGGCACTATTGCTTATATCGATAATAATCAGCTTACTATTGATGACATTTATACTCACATACCTGGTCCTGATTTTCCTACAGGTGGAATTATTGTTGGGTATTCAGGAGCAAAGTCATCAGTATATAGTGGTAGAGGATCTGTAATTATTAGAGCCCAAACTCATTTCGAACAGTTGAAATCTGGAAAAGAATCAATAGTCCTGACTGAAATCCCTTATCAGGTGAATAAGTCTAGAATGATTGAAAAGATTGCTGAGCTAGTAAAGGATAAAAGGGTAGAGGGGATTTCTGATCTTCGAGATGAATCAAATAAAAAAGGAATTAGGGTTGTTATCGAGCTTAAACGAGATGCTAACCGTGAAGTCGTGTTGAATCAATTATTTAGTTATTCGCAAATGCAAGTGTCATTTGGAACTAACTTATTGGCTCTAAATGACGGTAAGCCGGAATTGATGAATGTTTTGGATGTGATCCGAGCATTTGTAAAATTTAGAGAAAATGTTGTAACTAGAAGAACTTTATACCTGCTTAATAAAGCCAGAGCTAAGGCGCATCTGTTAATTGGTTTGGTATTAGCGGTTGATGAGATTGACAAAGCAATAGCAATTATCCGTGGTTCTAAGGACACGGCCGAAGCTAGGATTAATTTGCTTAAAGAAAAATGGGATGCAACAAAAGCAGAGAATTTAATTTCATTAGTTGCGGATGATAATAACATCATCGTCGATGGTAAATGTTATTTGACTGAAATTCAGGTTAATGCGATTTTAGATATGAAATTAGCACGTTTGACCGGCTTGGAGCGTGATAAGTTGGAAGCGGAGCTAATGGAGTTGAAAGGTAAGATTGAGGGGTATTTAAAGATTTTAGAAAATCGTCAAATGATCTTAAATATCATAAAAGCAGAATTGTTAGAAATAAAAGAAAATTATGCAACACCAAGGCGATCAATTATTGAACAAAGTGAGTTAGAGACTGATATTGAAGATTTGATTGCAGAAGAAGATATGGTGGTGACTGTATCTGTTGGTGGATATATTAAGCGTGTATCACTTGATCAATATAAAGCTCAGAAACGTGGTGGAAAAGGTAGAAATGCTTTGTCGCAAAAGGTAGATGATAATCTAATTGATATGTTTGTGACAACAACTCATACACCGGTATTGTTCTTCTCAAATATTGGTAAGGTTTACAGATTAAAAGCTTACAAATTACCTATAGGATCACCTACAGCAAAAGGCAGATCGTTGGTAAATATCTTGCCTTTAGCAGATAATGAAAAAATTACTAATATTTTACCATTGCCAAAAGACGCTAGTTTATGGCCTGATTTAAATTTATTATTTGCAACGACAAATGGTAATATACGAAGAAGTGATATGGCGGACTTCTCTAACATTAACGCTAATGGAAAAATAGCTATTAGGTTAGATGGGAGTGATAGTTTGGTAGGGGTACAGTTCTGTGATGATGAAAGCCAGATCTTACTTGCATCTAAATTTGGTAAATCAATTAGATTTGGCCTAGATAAGCTACGTGTTATTAAAAGTCGGACATCCGCTGGTGTACGAGGTATAAAGCTTTCAGAGGGTAACAAGGTTATCTCGCTTACTATCTTAAATGAGCTTTCTATTCCACGTGAACAAAAAGAATTATATTTATCTATTGCACTTGATGATAGAAAAACTTTAAGTGCTTTAGAGGAGTTTGACGCGAACTCCGTTCCGGAAATAGAAGGTTTGCCGAAAGAGTTAATTTATGAAATGGCTCAAAAAGAAGAGTATATTCTAACTATTACTGAAAATGGTTATGGCAAAAGGACTTCTTCATATGAATATCGTTCTACCAATAGAGGCGGTAGTGGTATTATTAATATTGTAACATCGGAGCGTAATGGTGACGTGGTTGCATCTTTCCCAGCATTTGATGATGATGAAGTAATTATCATGACTGATAAAGGTAAGTTAATTAGATGTAGTACCGTCGATATCAGAATTGCTGGTCGTAATACTCAGGGAGTTACAATATTGCGTACGGATAAACAGGAAAAAGTTGTATCTGTCTGCAAGATTCAAAAATCTGAAGAAGCAGAAGATGATTCTGAAGTTTTGGCATCTCAAGAAGATGATGAAGGGGTAGGTAATGTTGCAGATGTTACATTGGCACCATCTGAAATATCTGATTCTGAAGATAATGCACCAGACGTTACGGGGGAGTAATAAAACAATAATGCAGCTGTAGCTCAGTAGGATAGAGCGAAGGATTCCTAATCCTTAGGTCACAGGTTCGATTCCTGTCAGTTGCACCATTCTTCACCCTTTCGGCTATAATTTAGCATACCAGGTGAATATCAAATTGGACGAAGGTTATCCGGCGAAGCTTGAAGCGTAGGCGGGCTTGAAAATATACACTATTCATAAAAATAAAATTCTATCACACAAGGGTTCTGTCTCGAATCAAAATCACAAATTTTTTCCTTCTTAAAATATATATTATATTAGTATAATTTGTTTTGAATAGCTTTGGTTATTCAGAAAATCCAAGATCTTAAGAATAAAAATCTTTGCAATTTTGATTTGAGATAGTTCCCATAAGGGACTTAATGATTTTATGGGCGAATTAATGCTAAGGCGGTAAAGGGAGTTTTAGATTTTTTTTACCAAAATTTTTTAATTCAGTTTAGCAAGGATCTTGCAGTTTTGATCTAAGAAATTGTTATGTTGGCGATTTAATAGGATTAAGCTTCTTCGCTAATTTTATCAATTTTCATTTTAGCTTGATCAAGTTTTGTATATAGATGTTTTTTTAGAGCTATGCCGTATTCGTAGTCGTTGATTGAGTTGTCTAAATCTGAATCTGAACATTCTATTTTGGCAACAACTTCTTCCAATTCCTTTAAGGCAGTTTCAAAGTTAAGATTAGTTATGTTTTTGATTTTGTCTTGCATATCTTTTAGTGACTTATGAGAAATTGTGTATTAGAACACAGAAGGCGTAAAAATAAACAATAATAATTTAGTATGGCAAAAGAAGAGTTAATTCAGTTTGAAGGTAAGGTTATGGAAATCCTGCCAAATACGATGTTTAAAGTAGAATTAGAAAGTGGGCATATGATTTTGGCTCATACTTCTGGCCGGATGCGTAAAAACAGAATTAGAGTCCTACTTCATGATGAAGTGACTGTTGAGATGACACCTTATGATTTAAGCAAAGGTCGAATCACCAGGCGTAAAAAATAATTATGATTAAGCCTCAGGAATTAATACTTGCCTCCGGGTCAAAGTCACGGTTGGATTTATTGCATTCTATAGGTTTGTACCCTTCAAAAATACTACCACCAGATATTGAAGAAGTTCGTTTAAAGGGCGAGAAAGCAGATGACATGGCAAGACGCTTGTCATATAGCAAATGTATGAAAATTGCAGAGTTACATCCTGATGCTTTAATTATTGCAGCAGATACTGTATCTGTATCTAAGGGCAGCATCATGGATAAAACCTATGATGAGAAAATAGCCCGAAAATATATGCATCTAATTAAAGGGAAGCGCCATAAATTATATACAGGAATGTGTGTTAGTATGCCAAAGCATAATTTTTCTAAGCAACGAGTTGTTGAATCAACATTGCAATTTAAAAACATGTCTGATCTTGAGATAGATAACTATATAGCCACTTTAGAGTGGCAAGGATGCTCGGGTGGATATAGAATAGAAGGATATATAGCTAGATATTTGAAGTTTGTTTCAGGCTCTTATTCTAATATATTAGGATTGCCAATTTATGATTTACATCAAATTCTCTCTGGTATAAATTTAGATCTTTCAAGTTTTCAAAAGAAATAATAAATTATGACTAACAATAAAAATATTAGAAATTTTGCAATTGTCGCCCATATTGATCATGGTAAGTCAACGCTCGCAGATAGGTTGATTGAATATTGTGGTGGTTTAGAAAAAAGAGAGATGAGTGCTCAAGTTTTAGATTCAATGGATATTGAAAAAGAGCGTGGAATTACAATTAAAGCACAAACAGTTAGGTTGGGATATAAAGCCAAAGATGGAGAAGTTTATATTCTCAACTTAATTGATACCCCAGGGCATGTAGATTTCTCATATGAAGTATCGCGTTCACTATCTGCTTGTGAAGGATCGCTTCTAGTTGTGGATAGTTCTCAAGGTGTTGAAGCACAAACACTTGCCAATGTTTATCAGGCTATCGAAAATAATCATGAAATAATTACGGTTTTAAATAAAATTGATTTACCTGCCGCAGACCCAGACAGAGTATTGATGGAAATTGAAGATGTTATAGGACTGGATACAAGCAATGCAGTTTTTGCTTCTGCGAAAACTGGCCAAGGCATTGAGGATGTTTTGGAGGCTGTTATCAAATACATACCAGCGCCGGCATATGATGCAAATAAGCCTTTAAAGGCGCTTTTAGTAGATGGTTGGTATGATAGTTATTTGGGAGTTATTTTGCTAACTAGGATCATTGATGGTTCTTTAGAGAGGGGCAAGAAGCTTAAAATGTTATCTACAGGGTCTGAATATATTGTTGATGATGTCGGTTATTTTATCCCTAAAAAGGTTAAAGCAAATTGTTTGACAGCTGGAGAGGTGGGATTCATTAATGCATCTATTAAGGATCTGTCTGATTGTAATATTGGTGATACTTTAACTTATGCTGGAGAAGAGGTTGAGGCATTGCCTGGTTTTAAGGAAGTGAAATCCGTGGTTTTTTGTTCGCTTTTTCCATCTGATCAAGGAGAGTACGATAAGTTAAAGGATAGCTTGGCAAAGTTAAAATTAAATGATGCTAGTTTTGAGTTTCAACCAGAATCTTCAACGGCTCTTGGTCTAGGCTTTAGAGGTGGTTTCTTGGGTTTGCTTCATTTAGAAATTGTACAAGAGAGGTTGGAGCGAGAATTTGATTTAGATTTAATTACTACAGCGCCAAGTGTTGTCTATCAAATGAATCTGAATGATGGAACATCACTTAATGTGCATAATCCATCTGACATGCCAGATATAGTGAAAATCAAAGAAATTAAAGAGCCATGGATTAAAGCAACAATTTTGGTACCAGATGAATATTTGGGTAATATATTAAAATTATGTAATGATAAAAGAGGTGAGCAAGTTGATTTGACCTATGTTGGTAATAGGGCGATGCTGGTTTACCGATTGCCGTTAAATGAAGTAGTATTTGATTTTTATGATAAGTTGAAGTCGGTCTCAAGTGGTTATGCTTCGTTTGATTGGGAAATGGATGGTTATACTGTTGGTAATTTGGTTAAGTTGCATATTTTAATTAATGGTGATCCAGTTGATGCTCTCTCAATCATTGTTGAGAAGGGTTTTGCTGAATCTAGAGGACGTGTTTTATGCTCTAAATTAAAAGAGTTAATACCAAGGCAGTTATACAAAATTGCAATTCAAGCTGCAATTGGCGGTAAGATTGTTGCAAGAGAAACAATTAGTGCAATGCGGAAAGATGTAACTGCTAAATGTTATGGTGGTGATGTATCAAGAAAAAGAAAGTTGTTAGAGAAGCAGAAGAAAGGTAAGAAACGTATGCGCCAAATTGGAAATATTGAAATTCCGCAATCTGCATTTGTCGCAGTGTTGAAACTTGATTGATATGGGTTCTAATTGCATAGGGGCCAAGCCGAGCGCCTTTGCTAGACCGAGCTTGAGGTTTTGGGCGGAGCAAAGACCGGCCGTAATTATATCGCGATACAGCCTGTAAAGGTCGCCTTTACGGTGCATCTACCGAGCCGCAATAGCTTCTATATTCTTGGCTAATATTGCTTTAGAATCGCGGTTTAATTGATCAAATAATTTGGTAACAGGGTTGCCAGGCCTTTTTATCTCTGTATCAAAGATATCTGGATCTATAGCTCGTGCTTGCAATATTTTGGGTACTAAGTTTGCCACATAGCCTATTCCGTCATCACTATGATAATCGAGGCCTTGAGATATTGATCTTCTAATATGGATGTTGTTAAAAGTTTCGAAATTGATTTCATGATCAAGGCAAAATTGTTTTAACCAGCTACCTGATTGATCAAGTAAACCTCTGTAGTCGGCCTTATATTTGTCTTTCCCTAAATGTTCAATCTTATGGCTTATAACATGCATTAACTCATGTAATATTACCTCTCTAGCTTCGTGCTCAGTTTGGCCATAAAACTCTACCACATCACCTCTGACTGTTAACCCCTTGGTGTGCAGGGGCGTATTCTTGTTGTCGAAAGAAGTTTTCATATGTTTGTTGGGTAGCTTGTAACAATTATGATGTTTTTGATACAAGGTGTTATACATAAACTGCTCATGAGTGCGCGCTATTAATATGGCCAAACCTCCGTTTAAAGGTGAGGTTTGAAGAGGTGCTATATCACGTTCTAGAGCTTGGCTTACCTTTGCTAATATCTCGTGTTTGGACAAATCTTTGACAGATCTCTTGGAATCTTGTTTTTTATAAGCAGGCTCATCTAGGTAGCTTGAGCTTTCGAGTTTGCGCTTTCTGCTGAGAGTATTAGCCATTTTGGCAATAGGCCATGTTGCTATATACATTGCTGCTTGTATAATAAATACCGTGAGCACGATAGGGATAGCAGGAGGGTTGGGCATCATTAGTGGTCTTCTTGGTCTCAAGAAATTTGGATCTATCAGTTGGTCTGGAGTCTTTTTTTGCTCCTCCATCATTATGCTTGGAAAATGTTGCTTAAATTTAGCTTTGTTAAAAAACATAATATCAACTGGCTCTATTGCTATTATACCCCTATCAAACATATATTGACTTACACCGCGTTTACTTTGCATGGCAAATGCGAGGTTCTTATATAGTTTTGCAAAACATTTAGTAGGACCAAAATAACCACCGCTAGATATACGAGCTCGTTCGCGATCGGAGCTGCATAGAATTGTATCGCGATATTTTGTTAAGGCATTAGTATTATTAAAATCTGCGGTAGAGCTCATCTTAGTAGACTTTGCTAAAATAATGGCACCATCATTAGAACTATCAATAAGATATCTATTAAGATTTGGGTCGGATTTTACAGTTTCAAGGGTGGATGTTTTTTGTAATTTTAGAAATTTCTGATAAAATTTATCTAATTCAACTTCATCTGCCTTTTGTAAATCTCCTAATATTGAGGCTTTAACAATAATTCTGTCTGAGTGATCTGGATCTATCATAGCATTACCATCACCTAAGGCTAATTGAAAATTCTTAATTAAATTTTTATCTGCATTCCTGCTAAAATGAATTGCTTTATCGCTACCATCATTACTTATACCATCAATAATATACGCTAAATCTTTTTCGAAGGAACTAAGTCTGGATGATTTTGTTGCATGTGCTTTCATATGATCTCTTGTATTGTAGATTAATTTATTAATTTAAAAGGTTTATAATAAAAAAACTTTAATTATCATCGCCAACAATGATAAACTATATTTTATTAAAATGGCAATAAAGCTTGATACATATTTTACGTTTGACGATGTACTATTAATACCACAATACTCAGAAGTGTTACCAAAGCAGGTTAGTGTTGCAACGAAAATATCGCGAAATGTTGAATTAAATGTACCAATTATTTCAGCTGCAATGGACACCGTAACTGAGAGTAGGCTTGCAATTACCATGGCTCAGAATGGAGGCGTAGGTTGTATTCACAAGAATATGACGGTATCTCAGCAGCGAAATGAGGTGGCGAAAGTTAAAAAGTTTGAATCAGGAGTGGTTTACGACCCGATTACTATCCATCCTAAAAAAACTATCTCTGAAGCATTATCTTTAATGAAGAAGCATGGTATTTCAGGCATTCCTGTTGTTGATAAAGATCAGAATTTAAAAGGTATTTTAACCAACCGAGATGTTAGGTTTTGTGCTGATACAAAGCAAGAGGTTGAATCTTTAATGACTTCAGAAAATTTAATTACTATAACCGAAAACATTAGTAAGAAGCAGTCTAGGGAGTTATTGCATAAGAATAAAATCGAAAAATTATTAGTAGTTGATGGAGATTACAAGTGTATAGGCTTGCTTACCGTTAAGGATATGGAAAATGCAAAAAAGCATCCATTGGCGGTAAGGGATAAATTTGGTAGGCTACGTGTTGCTGCTGCAATTGGAACTGGTCGTGATTCTGAAGAAAGGGCTGAAGCTTTGGCTGATGCAAATGTAGATATTATTATAGTTGATACAGCCCATGGTGATTCCAAGGGCGTGATTGATATGGTAAAGCAAATTAAATCAAAGTATAAAAATGTTGATGTGATAGCTGGTAATATTGCAACAGCAGAAGCTGCCAGAAGATTGTATGAGGCCGGAGTGGATGCTGTGAAAGTTGGTATAGGTCCGGGATCTATTTGTACAACTAGAATAGTTGCTGGTGTTGGTGTACCACAACTATCTGCCGTGATGGAAGTATCAAAAGTTTGTAAAGAATTGGGTATTCCTCTGATTTCAGATGGAGGTATTAAATATTCCGGTGATCTAGCTAAAGCACTGGCTGGGGGAGCAAATTGCGTTATGTTAGGTGGATTATTGGCTGGGTGTAAAGAGACGCCAGGTGAGATAATCTTGTACCAAGGTAGGTCTTATAAATGTTATCGAGGCATGGGGTCACTTGGAGCTATGGCTAGGGGTAGCGCGGATAGGTATTTTCAGGAAGATGTGGATAGTAAATATAAATTGGTACCCGAAGGCGTAGAAGGTAGGGTGCCATATAAAGGTTCAGCATCAGATGTTATTTATCAGTTGGTTGGAGGTTTGAAATCTTCTATGGGTTATTGTGGCTCGAAAGATTTATCAATATTTCATAAAAAATCAAAATTTATTAAGATATCACAATCTGGATTGCATGAGTCTCATCCGCATAATATTGATATTACAAGAGAATCTCCCAATTATGGTGTTTCTAAATAAAATCTTATTTTGTAATCAAAGTTTTTAGATTCTTTAAAGGGGTTAAGGATTATGATAATTAAGTTTTAGAGTTCCGCTTAAGTAAATTAAATTTTTATGTGACCAGTTGCTGCCTTGCCTCTCGGAGGATGATAGCAATATAATAGTTTGTCAGCAAACAATTATACATAGCTTTTTATAACAAAGGGCATAAATGTAATTATTAGGTTGCCATATCTTATTGTGAATAGGGTGTGGGGAGGAAAAGTTGTTAAATTAATTCCTTTGATTTGCACCACTAAGACGGGAGTTGCAAAGGGTGTAGTTAAGTTGAACGTAATTAAGTAAAGTAACTAATAATATACCTTGCATATACAATACAATCATTGCTAGAATTAAGATATATATTTAACAATATGCTAAAAGCAAATAAGCAAATTATTTTACTGCTACTGGACTGGAGACTATGATAAATAGGTTTTTTAAAATAAAAAAAATAATGTTAATAACTGATGATCATATCACCAGTTATTCATTGCCTTGGAGGATGCAAGTAGGCATTTTGCTTATATCAGGATTTGTAATTAGCTGGGCATCTTTTTCGAGTGGCAAATACATAGCTTACAAAAAAATTCTAGTTCATAAGGAAGAGGAAATTCAGCAAGCAAATTTAATTAATCTAGATTTGCAAACCAGGATAGATAGTCTGCAAGGAAATTTAGTCAGGTTAAATAGTTATTTTGATACGGTAAAAAGTTTTGATTATAATAAGTCTGAATTAGAAAAGAAGTTTAAACGATTGGATCAAACCAGTTCTGCTAAGAAAATAATAAAAAAAAAGACGGTTTCTGGGCTAGAAAAGAAGGAAAAAGTATTGTCAGATATTAAGAGCAATACACTCAATCGAATATCGGAAATTGAGAAAATAGTTGCTATAACAGGATTGCCTATTTCTTCTCTTAAGAGAGATATTATTAATAATAGCAATAGGCAGCAAGATATTGATAAATTATTTAGCAATCAGGGTGGTCCGAATACTCATGAAGTGTTTGATGTAAAATATGATGAACAAAATATAGATAAGGGGGTTGATTTTGATGAGAATGTTTCAAGGTTATTCTTTTTAGAAAATTTAATGAACTCGGTACCATTATCTGCTCCGTCAGAGAAATATTATATTTCATCATATTTTGGCGATCGTTTTGATCCGTTCTATAAAAATACCGCATCGCATTATGGTGTTGATTTTGCAGGCCCTGTTAACTCTGAGATTAAGGCAACCTCTCCAGGTGTTATAAAGTTTGCTGGTAGGAAAGGTAATTATGGTAATTTAATAGAAATAGACCATGGTTACAAAGTGACAACAAGATATGGTCATTTACAGGCTTTGAATGTTGTGCAAGGTGATATAGTTGAGAGAGGGCAAGTCATTGGTATTCAAGGGAGTACAGGACGTAGTTCTGGGCCTCATCTGCATTATGAAATAAGGTATATGAACAAGCCTTATAACCCAATTAATTTTTTAAGAGCCGGACGTTATGTTTTCTAGGAGAAAGAGTAAATCGAGTGCAAGTGCTAATTTGCCAGCAGTTTCTACTGCGCCATCAATCATAGTATCAGATTTAAATATATCTGGTGACCTAGTAAGTCAGGGATCAATAGAAATAGGTGGGAAGGTAAAAGGTAACGTCAAATGTAACAATGTGGTTATCAGAAAGGAATCTCGAGTAGATGGTGACATATATGCAGATAGCTTAGTAATTAAAGGAGTTGTTAAAGGTATAGTTTATGCTGAAGATATAATTATTGATGATACAGGAGTTTTTGAAGGACAGATTAATTATAAAAATATTACTACAAGTCCGGGTGCTAGTATTAATGGTATATTGAATAAGGTTGATAAGGCTGCAACAGAAGAAGTTATAACAGATAGTGATAGTTTCTTTGGTAAAAACAAGTTTTCAGCAAGTGATTTCAGTGATAAGGAAGAGGGCTCATTTGTAGATGATAATAGCGAAGATGGATTGGAATATATCCCGTCAATCAGCACTTTAATGGATAAGATTGAAGGGGAGTCCAAATCTGATGTTCTTGAGGAGGATTCTGGTAAGGATATAAGCTCCGATTTAACTGAAGTTGGTATCGGTTCGTTAAAAGGTATTAAGGCTACTAAAAAGGCGAGTATTTTGGATAGTGATGTATTTAGTTTTACACCTCCTACTAGTAAAAAAAACAAACATAAAAAAAGCAGCTAGTCTTTGTTATAATATTGTAGGATCGGAGTTTTACCCATACTTTCTAGAGTTAAATGGTATTAATAAAAATCCTGCAGTTTTGACAAATTTGACCAATATACAAAATTGCGTAGGGACGTGGTCCTCCCAGCCCTTGGTAGAGCGATCTCGGTGTTTCTGGGCGGCCCCCCCCTACTTCTTCGATATGAGAGTTCCTTTCTTATGTGTCTATGAAAGACTGTGTCATAATATAATTACACAGTCTTTATCGAAAAACTCTTTTGCAATTATATTGTGATACAGTCTGCGAGTCCTTGCCCTATATGGATTAACAAGAGGTTATCTTGTTTTAACTACAGGCATATATTGGGTTTTGTTCCCGAGAGGCATAGAAAATTGCTCTGCCAAGGAAGGGATGACGCCACAGCTATAAATTATAAATATCGGGATTATATTATGGACTTGCGGGGGCATGTAGAGTGAGATCCTCTGTGTATAGGAAAAGATCTGCATGATATCAATTAATAATAAAATTTTTATAATTTAAGGCTTCAAAAAGATGTTGTTTTTGTATGAGTTCGTCATTTTCTAAATCTGCTATTGTTTGTGCTAGTTTTATTATTTTGAATATTGACCTGGAGGTAAATTTTTTCTCATTTAGCTTAGTGATAAAATTATTTACAGTTTCATTTTCAGAGTAAATTTGTTGAATAATTTTCGATGTCATTTGACTATTTGTTCTAATATTAAATTTTTTAAGTCTCTTAATCTGAAGTTTTTGTGATTGTGTGATATGCGATTTTATTTGCATGGATGTTTCGTTATTCTCATTAGCATCATTTTTAATAGATATCTTTTGGTAAGATAATTTAATGATAATATCAAATCTATCTAAAATGGGACCTGAAATTTTTTGCATATATGATTTAGCGCAAAATGGAACCTTGGAGCAGTTGTTGTTATCTTCAAAAAAATTACCGCATTTGCAAGGATTCATTGCAGCTATTAATTGGAATCTTGCGGGATAATTAACAATTTTATCGGCACGTGATATAGTTATCTCACCTGATTCAATTGGTTGCCTTAGCGAATCGAGGGTGGCTTGGTTAAACTCTGGTAATTCATCAAGAAATAACACCCCGTTATGTGATAATGATATTTCTCCAGGTTTTGAGTTCTTGCCTCCACCTATTATAGCAGCGTTAGACGCGGTATGGTGAGGTGATCTATATGGAATATCCTTTTTTAGCCCTTTGGGTAATTTTCCTGCTATGCTATAAATCATGCTGTTTTCTAATATTTCGTTAATTGAGGGATCTGCTAAGATTGTTGTGAAGCGTTCTGCAAGCATTGTTTTTCCACATCCTGGTGGTCCTATCATAAGTAGGTTATGTTTACCAGAGGCGGCAATTTTTAGAGCGCGTTTGGCAATTTCATGCCCTGATATTTCTGAGAAATCAACCTTGTGGTCAATGTTACTTATATCTTTTGTTATAGGGGGGTTAATTATTTTTGCCTCTCCTTTAAAAAATTTCATTAATTGTAAAATATTAGATATAGCAAAGATTTTTTGATTGCCGCTAAAAAATGCTTCTTCGTAATTTTCTATAGGGCAGAAAAATTCTTTTTCGGCTTTTACTGAATAAATAGCGATAGGTAATATGCCGCTTGTTGGCTTTACTTCTGCGTTTAATGATATTTCTCCCGCAAAAATTCTATGCTCTATATCAGATTGCCTGATAATTTTCATTGCTGCTAATATTGCGAGAATGATAGGCAGGTCATAATGACTACCTTCTTTTATTAAAGCTGAGGGAGCAAGGTTGATGATGATTCTTTGGCAGGGTAGGGCAATACCAAGCGAGTTAATGGCTGCTTTAACTCGTTCCTTTGCTTCCGAAATAGACTTACTACCTAGTCCTACTATTTGGAACCCGGGCTGGTCATTTGTTAGTTGACATTGTATTTCAATTTGAAGTGTTTCAACACCGTAAAGTGCTACAGATAAAGTTCGCGCGTACATAATAAAATATTACAAGTTTTGGTTGACTACTAGGATAACTAGTAATAAAACTGTTTGTAAGTGCGAATTGGCTTGTGAAGGTAAGTGCTCCGAATTTAATGTAGGAGCACTTACTGCCTTGCCTTAGGCAGCGTCTACTGTTTTTATCTTTTTAGATCCTTTTGCATTATTATCCTCAGAAACAGGAAGTTCTAATTTTACTCTGATTTGTTTTTCAAGATCATCAGCAAGCTCAGGGTGGTCTTGTAAGAACAATTTTGTGTTTTCTTTACCTTGACCAATTTTTTCACCTTGGTAAGAATACCATGCTCCAGCTTTTTCTATAATTTCTTCTCTAACACCAAGATCAACTATCTCACCCATTCGTGAAATACCTTTGCCATATATTATCTCCACTTCAACGATCTTAAAAGGAGGGGCTACTTTATTTTTAACGATTTTGATTTTGGTTTGATTACCAATTACTTCATCTTTATTCTTTAAGCTACCAATTCTACGGATATCAACTCTTACAGATGAGTAGAATTTTAATGCATTACCACCGGTTGTTGTTTCTGGAGATCCAAACATTACGCCAATTTTCATTCTAATTTGATTAATGAAAATTACCGTACAATTAGTTTTTGCAACAGCCCCTGTTAACTTTCTAAGCGCTTGTGACATTAGCCTTGCTTGTAAACCAACATGAGTATCACCCATCTCGCCATCTAATTCAGCTTTTGGCACTAAGGCGGCAACAGAGTCTACGACTATAAGGTCAACTGCCCCAGATTTAACTAAAGTGTCAGTTATTTCTAATGATTGTTCGCCAGTATCTGGTTGAGAGATTAATAAATCATCAAGATTAATACCAAGATTTGCTGCATAGACTGGATCTAAAGCATGTTCTGCATCTATGAATGCGCATGTTCCGCCTGACTTTTGAGCTTGTGCTACGGCTGATAATGCAAGTGTTGTTTTACCTGAAGATTCAGGGCCATAAATTTCAATAATTCTACCTTTTGGGAAACCGCCAATTCCAAGTGCCCAATCAATAGATATGGATCCAGTTGAGATAGCTTCTATATCCACAGTGCCTTTCTGTCCAAGTTTCATAACTGATCCTTTTCCATAAGAACGTTCGATTTGTGCGAGGGCTGTTTCTAAAGCTTTATTCTTATCCATGAAATTCTATAAATATGATTGAAATTATGACAAATTGATAGCATTATAATTTATGCTTACAATAAGAAAATTACATTTATTAGTATTTTGTTTGCTCCTAGAGTCTTGTATAGAAGGAGGAGGGGGTGGTGGTGATAGTGCGCTTGTTACTTCGACTACTACAACACCTCCATCTACTTCAACTGATAGTCAAGCTTGCGATACGACTTGCGAGAGTTTTCAAACAACAGAATATAATAATCAAAGCGGTTTAGATATGATTAATGCCGCGCAGGCTTATTCTTTCTTGACAGAGAATGGTTTGTCAGTTGCCGGAGATGGTATTAAAATTGCAATAGTGGATACAGGGGTCTATGGATTGCATGATGATTTATTGGCAAATTATGATAGCACTAATAGTGTTGGTGATGGCAGTAATCTTGATGAAAATGTTCATGGCACGCATGTTGCCGGTATTGCAGCTGCGGATGATGATGATAGCGGCATGCATGGAGTTGCTCCAAATGCTGAAATTGTTGGTATTGCATTTACTGGGGTTTCTGGTGTTGGGGCTGGAACTTCAGATTTTGCGGACGTTGTTCAATCAAGTCAGTCTACGGTTGTTAATATGAGTTTTGGTAGTACATCATCAAGTTCTAGTATTACGAGTCAATTAGCAAAAATATTGGCAGATAGTACAATTGGCTCAAAAGTGGTCCTTGTAGCTGCAGCAGGAAATAGTAGATATTCTTATAATACATTTACAGATGTGTATAGTTGGAATAGTGATTCAGATAATCCAAGTTTCCCAGCGGCTGATGCAACAGATAGTTTTGCAAATGGCCAAATGCTTGCAGTTGCAGCATTAAATACTTCTTCTTATTTTCTTAACATTACTTTTGATGGAAATGATATTACATCACGTGGGTTCTCGACATTATCTGGAGATATAGATCAGACAATAGCTTTTTATTCAAATTATTGTGGGTCTGCTGCTAGATATTGCTTATCTGCTCCAGGTGGAGATAGTGACCCATATAGCGGTGATAGTACGGATTATGGGATTTTCTCTACTTATTATGATGCCACAAATACTCCAAGTACGACAAATAGTTATGATAATCTTTCTGGTACATCAATGGCAGCTCCGCATGTCTCTGGGGCAGCTGCGATATTGCAAGCGGCTTGGCCATCCTTAACTGGGGCGGAAGTTACGCAAATCTTACTAGAAACATCGGATTATCTAGGTTGTGATGATTTAGAACTGCCATCACTTGCAGGTTGTAATGAAACTACGATAACGGGCGGTACAGGGACATATGCCTATAATGATGTCACAGGTTGGGGAGCATTAAATTTATCTGCTGCGGTAAGAGCAAATGGTAGTAGTGATATATTGTCAACCGAGAGCTTTTCTGGCCCTACTTATGATTTAGAAAGAACATCTTTAAATATATCTAGTTCACTTGCCGCAAAATTAGGTAATTCAAGAATATTTAATAAAGCGGTGTTCTTTGATATTTATGATCGTAATTTTAAGGCTAATTTATCTGATAAAATATCTATTCGCACTAGCTCCAGACAGACTATAGATTTTGACGCTAGTAGTTCTTATAAGAATGTGCGCTTGGGCAATAATTTGATTATGGGGTTTGTTGATCATACTGTAGAAAGTGATCCCGCTAGATTAGCCTTATCAAGTTCTGAAGAGTATGCTGATTATCAATTAAATAATTTTTCGTATCAGGTGCGTTTTAATAATATAGCAATGTTACTGCATTTTAGTGAATCTTACCAGACTTTAGGTTTTCAGAATCAGGTGCGTAATAATACCGATGATATTTATAATTTTAATCAGGAAGATAGAGTTGGAATGCAAATAGCGATGCCATTACGAAAAGGCTATAATTATCAAATTGGTTTTTTTCAAGATAGTACCGATGTTAGTGAAATTCATAATATCCTTCAGATGAATAAAGAGGGGGCGGAGATAGATTGGATTTATAGTTTTATTGATAGTAGAGAGAATTTAATTGGGATTACAGGCAATGAAGCATTTGATATTGGAGATGATAATCAGCAGCATATTTTTGGCTTTAATTTAGCAAAAAATATAGGAGCTGATTTTAAATTATTTTTAGAATATAGGCATTTATTTGGGGATGAGAGTAATAATGATTTAGGTATTTTACGAAACTTTCGTGATATTGAAGAAAATAGTATATCGCTTGGTTTTGATAAAAAATATGGTGATAATAATTTAGGGTTCTCGGTATTTGTGCCGACAGCAATTGTTAAAGGTTTTGTTGATATAGATCTAGCAACTGGCCGAGATGAAAGCTCTGTTATTCGAGAAAGTGAGACGATTAATTTATCTGAGGATGACCGAGAGATAAACTATAGTTTAAGTTGGAGCAGGTCGTTTGCGAAAAGTAATATAGCGCTTAATTATTCATATAAGGAAAACTTTGAACATGACAAGAATGCACATGATCAATTATTATTTATATCATATAGTTTAAGCATTAATTAAAAATATGTAGAGACACAAAACCTTGCGTCTCTAAGGTGGTCAATACAAATACATAGTTATCATCGGGATATTTGGGATATTGGAGTGTTTCGATTTGTATTCATTATTTGTTTTTTGCTTGTGCGCGAGACGTATGATGATGCGTCTCTACATAATTGAAAAATATAGAATAGTTGTAGCGTAGACTTTAGCTGTACTTGTGAATCTTAATCCTTAGGAATCTTCACAGTTAGAATCAGGGTGGCATTAGCTCCACGTTTAATTGTGAGTAAGATATTCTCTTTATTGTTAAGTTGCGTAGATTGGATTAAGTCTTGCAAATCTGTGACTGAATGGATTTGAGTTTGATTAGCTTTCTGAACTAAGTCTCCAGTCTGTAGACCAGATTTACTAGAAGTTGAATCAGCATTAATTGATAGAATAATCAAGCCATCAATATTTTCTGAATATTCATAGTAATCTTTGATTTTAGATAATTCTACCAAGTGTAATCCTAACAAGGAGTTATTTTTCTTATTAGGATCTACATCTTTGCTAGGTGCCTTCTTTGATGATATTTGTGCACCTAGTTTTTTTACAATTACGTTTAATTTCTTCTTGGTTGTTTTTTTATTAGCCTTACGCAGAATTGTTATGGTAACTTTTTTATTAACAGTAGTATTACCAACAATTCTTGGTAATTGGCTAGTTTTTTCAACTGCCTTATTATCAAACTCAATTATTATATCATCAATTTCAAGACCAGCTTTTTCTGCGGGACTGTTTGGAGCTACATGAACTACATATGCACCTCTGCCCTTTTGTAGATCTAAGGCTTCAGCCATATCGTCTGTAATATCCTGAACGTGAACACCTAGCCAGCCTCGAGTTACGCTACCATGATCCTTCAATTGAGATATAACTGATTTCGCTGTGTTTGATGGAATAGCAAAGCCAATACCAATATTACCACCACCTGTGGTAAATATGGCTGTTGCGATACCAACTAACTCGCCACTATCATTAAACATAGGGCCGCCAGAATTACCACGGTTAATAGCTGTGTCAGTTTGGAAATATTCAACAATACCAGACCCTGAAATTTCTCTGCCTCTAGCTGAGATTATCCCAGCTGTCACACTGCCGCCAAGTCCAAAAGGATTACCTACAGCGATTACCCAATCACCAGGACGGATTTTATCTGAATCACCAAATTTTACTGGTTTTAGTTTTTCTACTACATTAACTTTGATAAGTGCAATATCAGTTTTTTTATCTCGTCCAATAATTTCTGCGGCAGCAGTTTTACCACTGGAGAGTGTTATTTCAATTTTACTAGCATCGCCAATAACATGATTATTAGTAACAATATAGCCATCTTCGGAGATAATAAATCCTGACCCAAGGGTAGAATTTGGTTTTTCTTCAGGGGTTTGTTTCTTTAGTAAATCTTTAAAAACACCTTCAAAAGCTGAACCTTTTGGTATCTGGGCCAGCAAATCGTTTAATACCTGGTTACCTACTTTTTGTGAAGTTGAGATATTTACTACAGTGGGCGTTAATTCTTCCACGGTATTGGCAAATGAGATATGTTGCTTTGATGCTCCATTTGCTGATTGAATAAAAAATGAATTAATTAATAAAGTGATTATTATTAAATAATTTTTTAACATACAACTTATCTATTATCTTGATTAAGATTGCCAAAATATTTAAAGAACTCACTATTTGGAGATAGGTATAAATTTGTATTATTATTCGCGATAGAGTTTTTATAAGATTCCATTGATTTATAAAATTCATAAAAATCTATATCTTTACCATATGCTTTGGCAAAAATATTACTGGCTTTAGCATCCGCTTGACCTTTTATAATATCTGCGTCTCTTTTAGCATTAGCCACGGTGATTAATTTATCTCGCTCAGCTTTAGCAGTGATTTTTTGTGCTTCTTCTGAACCTTCAGCTCTAAATTCTCTAGCTTCTTTTTCACGTTCACTTTGCATTCTATAGAAAATAGCTTGGCTGTTTTTTGCCGGCAAATCAGCACGCATTATCCGAACATCAACAACTTCAATACCAAATGATAAAGCTTCAGTATTAACATTCGATTGAATTTTGGACATAACAGCTTCTCTTTTTCCTTCTTGTAAAACTACATTTAATTGCTCTTCTCCAAGGACTTGTCTGATACTTGATTCCAAAATAGAGTTTAATTTACTTCTCGCCATTCGCTCACTTTTTACGGTTTGAACAAATTTAAGTGGATCAATAATTTTGTATTTTGCAAAAGCATCAACGATCAATCTTTTTTGATCTGATGAAATTACTTCTTTAGGATCAGCGTTTAAATCTAGTATTCTATTATCAAAGAAAATTACATCATCTACAAAAGGTAACTTATATTTTAAGCCTGGTTTATCTTCAAAATCTACGGCTTCACCAAAACGTAGTACGACACTTTGCTCAGTTTGGTCTAATATATATAGTGACTGGGGTACTATTATTGTAACTAGAGCAACAGTAATAATTAGGAGTAATTTTTTCATTCTGTTTACCTATTTTTTATTTTGTGTGTTTGTAAGTGGTAAGTAAGGAACCATACCAGTCTTAGAAAGCGAGCCATCAATAATGGTCACGTTAGAAGATTGTAATAATTCTTCCATCGTTTGTAGGAAAATTCTTTTTTTAGTAACTTCCCTAGCTTTACGATACTCTGAGTAGACTTCCTCAAATCGATCTGCTTTTCCTGTTGCATCAGCTACAACACTTTCCTTGTAACCAAGAGCTTCTTCGATAAGTTGTTGAGCTTCACCACGAGCCCTTGGCAAGATGTCGTTTCTATACGCTTCGGCTTGGTTGATTACTTTTTCTTTATCTGCCTTCGCTGTTTGAACATCTCTAAATGCGTCAATAACTTCTATTGGAGGGTCAGCTTTTAATAATTGCAATCTAGCAATTTCAATACCTGATTCATAGGAGTCTAAGATTTTCTGTAATGAAGTTTTGGCTTCAAGTTCAATATTCGCTCTTCCGTCAGATAAAACATAAGCAATTTTTGATTTCCCAATTACTTCTCGCATAACAGATTCAGCAGCACTTTTTACTGTAGCTCCTGCTGAATAATCTCTAATTTTAAACAAGAAGTTATAAGCATTTTTGATCTGCCATTGGACTTCAAAATTAATATCAACAATATTTTCATCACCCGTTAGCATTATGCTTTCTTCATTCCTGGATGAAATTCTGTCACCACCAAGATTACGATAGCCAATTTCTATAGAATTAATTTGGGTAACTTTAACTTTGATTAGTTTCTCAAATGGAGTTGGTAGATGGTAATGTAGACCAGGAGCTGTTACTCGGCTAAATTTTCCAAAAAGTAAAACTACACCTTCTTCTTCAGGTTGGATTGTAAAAAATCCAGTAGAGAAATACAGCGCTATAACAATTAAAATTATACTAAAAATTGATTTTGGACTATTTGGTGTTTGACCACCTTTGCCTCCAGAAAAATTCTTCTTATATTTATTTAGAAGTTTTTCGATTTCAAGGACATTATTTGATGCGGATCCTTTTGTAGATTTTCCACCACTACTGCCATTGCCGCTGTTATTATCGCCCCACGGATTATCCGTAAAATTTGCTAAAGATTTTAACATTTATTTATTTAATTAACTTATTAAATTATTTAGTATTTACGAGCTTCTTATGTTTTAAGATACTTGAGATTTACAATACCAGATCACTAAAGCCCAAAAACTTTACTTTTCAAGTGTCTTTTTCGAAAGATTGGTATTTTTGAAATTGTTCTAGCAAATGCTTCTTACTTATTTTTAAATATTTTTGAGTTGAGCTAATTGACTCGTGACCTAGTAGACTTTGGACTTGACGGAGATTAGCATCGTTTTCAAGTAAGTGAGTAGCAAAACTATGCCTGATACTGTGAGGTGTGAAG
Organism: Rickettsiales bacterium; assembly: GCA_018659145.1. Classification (GTDB taxonomy): domain Bacteria; phylum Pseudomonadota; class Alphaproteobacteria; order Rickettsiales; family JABIRX01; genus JADHOX01. Next base: position 12,501 of record JABJNB010000045.1, on the reverse strand, counting down.
TTTTCAGGTAAGTTTAAATCATATCTTATTGTTTGAATAATGCGTTGGAATATTCTGGGATTGAGACTACCTCCTTTTACACCGCGAAAAATAGTATCATTCTTTTTTATGGCAAAAGGTTGATTTTCCAAATGTAGCTTTATCATTGTTCCAGCTGCTGGAATTAATGGGATGATGCGCTCTTTATTACCTTTTCCGATAATGCGAATATATTCAGCGTGAATATTACTTTGTGTTAGGCCAATTAATTCGCTAATCCTAACACCGGATGCGTATGTAAGAATGAATAAAGTTTTATTACGAATATCGATCCAATCATTATTTCGCATTTCTAAATATTCGATAATGCGTTTAGTATCATTTTGTGATATGGCCCTAGGGCATAGGTTGTCTATTTTGGGAAAGGATAATACAAATATAGGGGAGTCTTGGACGATATCACGTTTTTTTAGATATTTGTAAAAACTCCTCAGTGATGATAAAGCTCTGGATCTTGATGTTGGGCTTAATTTCTTTTTCTGTGCGAGGTAACTAAAAAAACTACGAAAATCTGTTACTTCCAAATCCCTAAATATTTGTTTAGTGATAGTAGTGTTTTTATAGATTATTAAAAAATTGGTAAATAAATTAAGGTCATTCCGATAAGATATTTTGGTCTTCTCGGAATAGCCTTTATAAATGGTGATGTAGTTAAGAAACTCACTTTGATAATTGCTAGAATGCTTTTGCTTATCCTCGCTCTGCTTCATAAATAGATATCGCTGTAATTATTTACGTTATTTTTTGCCCTGTTTTTTCCCAATCAGATTGAAATACTGCAAGACCTGAATCTGTCAAAGGATGCTTAATTAATTGTTGAATTACTTTGGCAGGAATGGTTGCAACATCAGCACCTAATTTTGCTGATTCAAGTAAATGAATAGGATGTCTAATTGAAGCTGCTAGAATCTCTGTGTCCAGATTTGGATAATTATCAAATATCATTCTGATTTCAGCAATTAGATTTAAGCCATTATAGCTAATATCATCTAATCTGCCGATAAATGGCGATACATATGTTGCTCCGGCTTTAGCGGCAAGTAAAGCTTGGGCAGCTGAGAAGCATAAAGTGACGTTGGTTTTAATGTTATCCTGAGTTAGTTTATGACAAGCTTTTAAACCATCTAAGGTCATGGGTAATTTTATAACCACATTATCTGCTATGGCCGCTAACTTAGCAGCTTCTTTTAGCATAGCACTAGACTCGGTTGCAACAACTTCAGCGCTAACAGGACCTTTTACAATTTTGCAGATTTCTGCTATTACTTCTAAAAAGTCTCTACCAGATTTTGCGATTAGGGATGGGTTGGTGGTGACACCGTCTAAAATGCCATATTGATTCAATTCTTTGATTTCATCAATGTTAGCTGTATCAATAAAAAATTTCATTTTTTGCTTTAATTGTTCAGAGGAAACATATAGTTACAATCTTCTAATTTGTCTAATACTAAATTCGAGCACTTATGAATAACATCGTTACAATTGTTGCATCTAATAAAATTATTCTAGATGCGGGGATTATTGGTAAAATCTGTGACATTTTAAAAATAGAGCTCTCGAGCGTAAAGCAATTACAATTGGGTCGAGCTTATGATATCCCTTGCCCGCATTTGTCGATTGAGTTGGAGCGGAAATTATCAAATTTTTTGGCAGGATTTGAGATAGATGTATTCTTCTTAAATGAGGGCTTTCGCTCGCAAAAAAAATTACTACTTTCTGATATGGATGGAACCTTGATTGAAAATGAATGTATTGATGAAATTGCGCGCTCTGTTGGAAAATATGATCAAATTGCTGCAATGACTAAGGAAGCGATGGAAGGTGATATGTTGTTTGAAGGATCGCTGGTGCAAAGGGTGGCGCTTTTAGAAGGTGTTCGTGAAAATCAATTATCTGCTATTTATGATGAGCGTATAACCCTTCATTCTGGTGTCAAGCAAACCGCTCAAAAATTAAAGGCTATGGGCGCAAAATTAATCATAGTATCAGGAGGGTTTACTTATTTTTGCCAAAGAGTGGCGGAAGATAGTGGGTTTGATGATTTTTATGCGAATGAATTAATTTTTACTAATGGCATTTTAACTGGCAAGGTCAAGCCGCCAATCTTTTCATCAGATAGCAAGGCTGAGATTTTGCAAAAGTTAATGCGTGAGGGGAGCTTGGCTAAAGATCAAGTCATAGCAATTGGTGATGGCGCAAATGATTTGCCATTCTTAACTAAAGTTCCTTTTTCAGTTGGCTACAAGGCCAAGCCCCTCATCGCAGCAAAAGTAAGATTTAATATTTGTCATTCAGATTTTACAGCCATTTTATTTATTTTAGGAATGGTAATCCCGGCTTAGTATATAATTGTAAAGACATCCCATAGGCGCGGCTGCTAGAGTGATGGATTCTCAGTTCTGGATTTATATTCCGCTGAGACATAAAGTTTTGCGTCTCGTTTTTTTGAATAGCTTCGGCTATTCGTGCAAAAATATTTCATAAAATCCAAAATCTTTATCGAAAAACTCTTGTCCAATTATATTGTGACATAACCTGACGAATCCTCCCTTACATTGATGTCTTTAAAATAAAATGAAATTATTATAAATTTGTGATTGTAACTAGAGTTTATAAAAGTAAGGTCGGGGGCGTTAATGAATTAAATATGTATTTAGACAAATGAAGAAAAAGATGAATAACAACAACAAGAATTTCTTGACCTGGCTTGCAGTTTTTACATTATTTTTTTTATTAATAAACGCATTCTCACCTAGTACTGAGCACAGTACTGAGCTAGATTTCTCTGGTTTCTTAAATCAAGTGGAGTCGGGTAATGTTTTGGCTGTTGTAATTGATGAAGGTTTGTTAACTGGAGCATTAAAAACGGGCCAAGAATTTTATACTAATCTGCCGAATTATCCTGATTTAATTAAGGATTTAAAAGATTCAAATGTGGTGATAAAAGTTAGCAGAGACTCTGCGGTAAAAAACTCTCTACTTGCAGCATTAATTTCATGGCTACCGTTAATAGTTATAGTAATTGTTTGGATATATTTGCTCAAAAAAGTAGGTAAAGGCTCGGGTAATCCATTGAGCTTTGCTAAGTCTAAGGCAAATATGTTAATGGATAAAGATATCAAAACTCGTTTTAAAGATGTAGCTGGTATTGATGAGGCTAGGGAAGAGTTATCAGAAATTGTAGATTTCTTGCGCGATCCATTAAAGTTTAACAAATTAGGTGGTAAGATACCGAAAGGTTGCTTGCTTATCGGTAGTCCCGGTACTGGTAAGACTCTATTAGCCAAGGCTATTGCGGGTGAGGCAAAAGTACCATTCTTTAGCATATCAGGTTCTGATTTTGTTGAAATGTTTGTGGGTGTTGGAGCCTCAAGAGTGAGAGACCTATTTGAGCAAGCTAAGAAACATGCACCATGCATTATTTTCATTGATGAAATTGATGCCGTTGGTAGGCATAGAGGTGCCGGAGTTGGTGGTGGTAATGATGAGAGGGAGCAAACACTTAATCAGCTGTTAGTTGAGATGGATGGTTTTCAAGAAAATCAAAATATTATTGTGATAGCGGCAACTAATCGCCCAGATGTTTTAGATAAGGCTTTGCTTAGACCTGGGCGTTTTGATCGTCAAATTACAGTCCCGAGTCCAGATATTAACGGGCGAGCTCAAATATTAAAGGTTCATACTAAGAATGTTCCGATGGCAGGAGATGTTGATTTGCGTGTTATAGCCAAGGGAACACCGGGTTTTGTTGGTGCTGATTTGGCCAATATTATTAATGAGGCTGCATTATATGCAGCACGCTTTAATAAGAAATTAGTTACTATGCGAGATTTTGAGCATGCTAAAGACAAGGTTATGATGGGAGCGGAGCGTAAGTCTATGGTGATGAAGGATGAGGAAAAGAAGTTAACAGCATATCATGAGTCAGGTCACGCTATTCTAGCTTTTATATTGCCTGCCTCTGATCCAATTCATAAAGCAACTATCATTCCAAGGGGTAGATCTCTTGGTATGGTTATGCGCTTGCCGGAAGATGATAGATATTCTATGACACGTGAAAAGTTAAATGCTGATATTGCTGTTGCTATGGGTGGTAGGGTAGCTGAGGAAATGACATTTGGTTATGACAAAGTGACGTCTGGTGCCTCTTCAGATATCGAGCAGGCTACCAAAGTTGCTAAATCTATGGTTACTAAATGGGGTATGAGTGATGCAATTGGCCCGATTCTGCATGAGGCATCAAATCAAGAGTTCATTTCAATGGATAAGGCAAATTTAATTGATGAAGAGGTTAAAAGAATTGTGATGCTTGGTTATCAGACTGCTCAAACTTTATTAAAGAAACATAAAAAGGATTTGAGTAAATTGGCGGAAGCCTTGCTGAAGTATGAAACCTTAAACGGTGATGAGATTAAATCGTTACTTACATCGAAAGACTTTACTAAAGGTAATGATGATGCTAGTTCTAATTACTCATCAGGTAGAAAAACGACATTATAGAGTAGATTATGAGTGGTCAGAAATTAAAAGAATTAGAAGCAGAAGCTTTTTTAGAGAAATTAAAATCATTAATAAATACAACTTTAGAGGATGGTAAAGCTTCTGATATAGTCTTGCTTGACGTATCAAAAGCTACAGACTTTTGCCACTATATGTTTGTTGCAACAGGTACTTCATCAAGGCATATTACGTCACTTGCGGATAAAGTGATTTTTGATATTAAGCATTCAGGCTTGGATATTGATTATAAGTGCGAAGGTCGAAACGTAGGTAATTGGGTGCTGATAGATTGTTATGATATAATAGTGCATTTATTCCTGCCTGAATCGCGAGAGGAATATCGAATTGAAGAACTCTGGACCTCAAAAAAAGAATCGTAGGGGCGAACCCATGTGCATTACTGCCTAGAGTTAAAAACTATTAATAAAAATCCTGCGCTTTTTTAGAAATCTGACCAATATACAAAATTGCGTAGGGGCGTTGTCCTCCAGCCCTTGGTAGCCCCAGCTCGCTGCTTCTGGGTGGGAAAGCCAGCCCCCCACCCTGCGGAGTGTATTACAATGCTTCACAGTAGGGACGACCTGGGCGTGTCGCACGGGATCACACCACAAATTCCAATATTGACATGGGCGAAGGTTTTCAGGCGATGTGCCTGAGCTTCTCCTGCAATTCTTCGATTAATAATTCGCTTCTTATGGGGCTATGATGTCTTGTCATATATGTATTAACAAGAGGTTATCTTATTCTAACTCTAGGCACTAATACCATAAAGGTCGCCCCTACATTATATTATGGTTTCCAAAAAATATGACTTGCAAACCAGCCAAAGAATAAGGCTAGGAATACAGAAAGAAGTCCGTATATAATTTCATTCTCATGAGCCAGGTTATGTATAAAGGATTCAAACCCTACTTTTCTAGCATTTACCCTATGTACTTGTAGGGCCTTAATGTCCTCTTGATCAATTAAGTAAGTTTCAATGGTGTAGAGGCCTTCATGGATTGTTTTGGGAAAGAAAATTTCAGTTTTAAAAAAAGTATTATTTAAATATGTGATTGGGCCTATATCTTGGGTAAAGAGATTATTTCTATATTGTGATTCCATTAAGGCTGTTCTATAATCCTGAGTTTGGTCTATAGATGCGGTTCCGCCATAATTATATGAGAGGTTTTGCAACCCAATCTCTAGGTTTTTCAGGAGATTATCATTACCAATGCTTTCAATGGTTGAATTGCTTTTGATTTGATAAAAGTTGGGTAGGTTACGAAATTCAACATATTTGCGGGCTACCCATAAACCAAATATTTGTTCTTTCTTGCGTGTGATAAATGATTTTTCGGGCCCCCTTACAATAATAAATATTTCACCAGGTTCATTTTTAGCGCCAAATAACAATATATTCTTACCTTTGAAATTTGCGTTTATATTGATAGTGTCATCGGACAAGGCTGTGAACACGGCTTGATTTGCTATAGCCGAATTGCTTATAAGTAAGCATGATATGATTATTAAGTTAGATAGGATGATCTGTTTTAATTTTGTTATTTTACTCATCCTATTTAAACGTATTGGTTAAAAAAGGATCTAGTGGTTCAATAATGAATCCTAGAGTTAATTTTACAACTACACCAAGTATTATTAATGCGAGTAATAATCGGAGTTTCTCAGCTTTGATAACAGCACCAATTTTTAGGCCAAATTGCGCACCTATCACTGAGGCTGTAAAAAGTATAGTTGCAAGTACTATATCAACTGAATGAGTGGTAACCGCATGTAGGAAAGTTACGTTTGCTGTGATAAAAATTACTTGAAATAATGAAGTTCCAATAACTATGCTTGCAGGCATTCCAATAATATATATTAAAGCTGGCACTATAAGAAATCCACCACCAATTCCCATAAGTGATACAAGGATGCCAGAAAAGAAACTAGTTACGATAGGTACAATTAAGCTTATGGTCAGATCTGATCTGGGAAAATATCTTTTATATGGAAGTTTAGCAAAAAGATTTTGTTTTTTTTGTTCGAATTTAGATATGTTCTTGGTTGATTTTCGCAGGAACGAACCAAAACTTTCGATTGCCATGGAGATGCCAATAAATCCGAGAATCACAATATAGCATAATGAAATTACTAAATCGATATGACCATATTGTTGTAAATATTTAAAGATTACTATACCAACGGTGGAACCAACTAATCCGCCAATGATGAATATGGTGCCCATTTGGAAGTCGATATTTTTTTTGCGAAAATGCGAGATAAAGGCAGAAAATGATGATGCAATTATTTGATTGGCTGAAGAGGCAACGGCAACAGGTGGTGCTATCCCCAAGAAAATTAATAATGGTGTTGCAATAAATCCACCACCAATACCAAATATACCAGATAGAATTCCACCAGATAAACCTATGAGTAACAGAGTTAGGATATTGATAGGAATGTCAGCTATTGGTAAATATATTTCCATGATTGTCTAAAGAATAAGGCTGGCAAGCTAATGTAGATATTCACAAAAATCTAGGAGTTTTATTCTTAAAGGGCTTGTCTTAAATTAAAATCACAAGTTTTTTCCTTCTTCAGATATGTATTATATTTGTATAATTTATTGCAAATAGTTTTGGCTATTAAGAAAAATACTACCAAGAAATCCAAAATCTTAATAATAAAAATCTTTGCAATTTTTATTTGTGACAAACCCAAAAAAGGTAAATTGACTTTTGAATGAATATCTTTATAAAAAATTCACTTTTTCTATTTAATATTTTCATAATTAATCTGTGACGAAGAATTATCAAGCACTTGCTAATAATATTAGAGGTCTGACTATTGATGCTGTTGAAAAAGCGGCATCTGGTCATCCGGGAATGCCGATGGGCATGGCGGATGTTGCAACAATTTTATTTCATAATCATTTAAAATTTAATCCGAAGGACCCTTCATGGTTTGATCGAGATCGCTTTGTTTTGTCAACAGGGCATGGATCTATGTTGATTTACTCTTTGTTATATTTAACAGGTTATGAGGATATCACCTTAGAGGATATTAAAAATTTTAGACAGCTTGATGCTAAAACAGCAGGCCACCCAGAAGTTGAGCTGTTAAAAGGCGTCGAGACTACAACTGGTCCGCTTGGACAAGGTTTTGCTAATGCTGTTGGAATGGCTTTGTCTGAAAAAATATTAAGAGCTAGATTTGGCGCAGATTTAATTGATCATCACACTTATACAATTGTAGGTGATGGTTGTCTTATGGAGGGTATCTCTCATGAGGTTATATCATTTGCAGGTCACCATAAGCTAAATAAACTAATTGTATTATTTGATGATAATGGGATTACAATTGACGGAAGTGTTGATATTAGTTGCTCTGATGATCAGTTAGCTAGGGTTAGGGCGTCAGGTTGGAATGCTGTTGCGATTGACGGTCATGATACACGGCAAATAAATAGCGCAATTGCTGATGCAAAATTGTCTGATAAACCAACCTTGATTGCTTGTAAAACAGAGATTGCTTTTGGTTCGCCAAATAAAGCTGGGTCATCTGCTTCCCATGGCGCGCCGCTTGGAGCAGATGAAGTTGTAAAAACTAAGGATAAATTAGGCATCAGTCAAAAGGAATTTTATGTACCATCTGAAGATTTAGCAGAGTGGCGTGGGGTCATTGATCGGTCGCTTCCGGAATATTATCGTTGGGTGAAAAATTATACAAATCATGCAAAAAAAGGCTTGCTTGATAAATATATAAATAATGATTTTTATGCTGATATTACGGCAAAATTTGCTGAATTTAAAAGTGAGATATCTAAGCAGGCTCCTGTTATGGCTACAAGGCAAGCTTCTGGTAAGGTAATAGATTTTATGAGTCGTCAATTACCTAATTTAATTGGTGGGTCAGCAGATTTAACAGGATCAAATAACACTAAGGCATCAGATATGAAGCCCATTACTCCAGAGGATGCGAGTGGTAATTATATCTATTATGGTATTAGAGAATTTGGTATGTCGGCTATTATGAATGGAATGGCTTTGCATGGTGGAATGGTTCCTTTCAGTGGAACATTTTTAGTGTTTACAGATTATTGTCGTCCGGCAATTAGGTTGTCTGCTTTGATGCAGCAGCAAGTTATTTATGTTATGACGCATGATTCTATCGGCCTTGGATCCGATGGGCCAACTCATCAACCAATCGAGCATATAGCGTCACTTAGGGCGATACCTAATTTAAAAGTTTTCCGTCCTTGCGATATTATTGAAACATTAGAGTCTTGGCAATATGCGCTTGCGCATAAAACTGGACCAAGTTTACTTTGCTTAACTCGTCAAAAGACTGAGTTTGTACGGAGTGAAGATTCAAAAGAAAATAAGGTAGCATTAGGTGCTTATGTGTTATCTAACCCAGCTAAGGCGGATGCCGTTATTATTGCGACAGGGTCTGAAGTTGGGCTAGCTCTTTCTGTGCAGAGAGAGTTAGAGGTTTTGGGTATTAACCTTAGGGTTGTATCCATGCCATCAATGGAGTTGTTTTTTGAGCAGGATTTGGAGTATAGAGATTCCGTTCTTGGCAGTGATCTACCTATATTTGCAGTAGAGGCTGCTTGTTCATTTGGTTGGCATAAAATTATAGGTAATAAAGGAGAGTTTTTTGGTGTGGATGATTTTGGTATTTCAGCAGATGCTGAGGATATCTATAATCGCTTCGGTTTAACAACTGATAATCTAGTAACAAAAATTAAAGAGGCTTTGGCATGAGTTATAAATACCTACAATTATTAAGTTTAGTTTTATTAGTATCATTTAATGCGGAGGCGCGTGTTGAGAGGAATAAGGTTTTTGGCGATTGGCTGGTTTCATGCAAATTAAAATCTGCAACTGATGAGAAGGGAGATTGTTTCTTAGGGGCTCAATATGAAGATGAAATGGGCGGAGGAGCTATCATTTTTACAAAATATTACTTAGCTTTCTCGCATAATGAACTTTTGCTTACTGATGGGGTGGTTTTTAAAATAGATAGTTATGATGCTATCGAGTCATCAATGAATACAGGTATATCTTCTTTTTTTAAGAATATAGATAGGAAAGCACTTTCGGTACAAATGATAAAGGGTAAGACTCTTGCAATAGACATTACCAATCAAACAAAAACACAAGTATCTCTTATTGGGTATAAAGAGGCATATGATTATTATTTAGCTCATATTAACAATTAGTTTAGAGGATAGAGACATGACGATTAAATTTGCAATTAACGGCTTTGGTAGAATAGGTAGGTCAGTTGCTAGGGCTTATTTTGAAGGTGAGTACGAAGGTGTTGAGTTAGTTGCAATTAATGGTATGGGTACCTCTGAGGAAGATTTGCATCTATTTAAATATGACTCAATTCATGGGCGATTTAATGGTGATGCTAGGGTCGAAAATGGTAATTTTATTATCAATGGACAAGAGATTAGGTCGTTGCATAGCAGAAAGCCAGAGGAGTTACCATGGCGTGAATTAGATGTTGATATGGTATTAGAATGTAGTGGTTTCTTTAAGACTCGCTCAGGATGTCAGAGGCATATTGATGCTGGTGCTAAAAAAATTCTTATATCAGCGCCAGCTAAAGACGAGGATATTAAAACAGTGATATATAAGGTTAATGATGAAATTCTGAGTCCAGAAGATGATGTTGTTTCTGTAGGGTCTTGTACTACCAATTGCTTGGCTCCTGTGGTTAAGTTATTGCATGATAAATATAATATAACCAGAGGTTACGTTACTACAATTCATGCTTATACAAACGATCAAAATATTGCTGATGCTAATCATTCGGATCCAAGTAGAGCAAGAGCTGCGGCTTTATCTATGATTCCAACTTCTACTGGTGCAGCTAAGGCGATTGGCAAAGTTATTACAGACCTTAATGGTAAATTAGATGGTTGTTCTATTCGTGTTCCAACACCAAATGTATCAATGATTGATTTTACTTTTAATACGCAAAAGGCAATGTCTGAGTTAGAAATAAATAACTTAATGAAGGCCAATATTTCAAATATGCTTGGTTATAATGATCAGCCTTTAGTTTCAATTGATTATAATCATACAATAGAATCATCTATTTTTGATGCAACGGGTACGAAGGTTATTGATAAAACATTTGCACGTGTGGCGGCTTGGTATGATAATGAATGGTCATTTGCAGGTAGAATGATAGATGTCATGAAGTTAATGTTTTAATCTTTACTAAATCTGCGCTAAAATGTTAAATCTAGAAAATGCCGCTCTTGCAGGCAAAAAAGTAATTGTTCGAGTTGATCTAAATGTGCCAATTTTACATGGCAAGGTTACTGATACTGAAAGAATAGAGCGTATTCTGCCAACAATCCATTATTTAAGATCGCGTAATAGCAAGGTGATTCTTATGTCGCATTTTGGTCGGCCTAAAGGATCTTTTAACCTGGATATGTCACTTGCTCCGATTGTGGATAAGTTACAAGAATTTTTACCTAATATTACTGTTAAATTTGCGGTTGATTGTCGGGGTCAGAAGGCGCAGGATGCTGTGTCTGGTCTGCAGGTCGGCGAGGTACTAATGTTAGAAAATCTGCGCTTTTACAAAGAAGAGGCAGAAAATGATGTAGAATTCTCAAAGGAGTTAGCTAGTTATGCCGACTTATACATAAATGATAGTTTTTCATGCTCTCATAGATCACATAGTTCTATAGAAGGTATTACTAAGTTTTTACCTTCTTATCCGGGCTTGTTACTGACGGAAGAAATTTCAACTTTGGAAAAATATTTAACCAATCCAAAAAAACCAATGATTTCAATTGTTGGGGGTTCAAAAGTATCGACCAAGATAATATTGTTAAAACATTTGGCGGTTTGCTCGCACGCCATAGTTATTGGCGGTGCGATGGCTAATACTTTCCTAAAAGCGCAGAATATAGATGTTAAAAAATCTTTAGTTGAAGATGATTTTCTTGATGTGGCAAAAGAAATTTTAATAATCGCGCAGCAAAATAATTGCGAGATCATCTTACCAGAAGATGTTGTGGTTGCCAAAAATATTACAGATAGCTTTGATGTTAAGGTGGTGTCGGTTAATGCGGTACCAGATGATTATATGATTTTAGATATAGGACCGCAGGCCGTTGGTTATATAGCCAGTAAGTTAGCTGATTCTAAAACTGTATTATGGAATGGTCCGCTTGGAGCTTTTGAGTTTAGGCCATTTAATATTGGATCGGAATCAATAGCACGTCATATATCTCTACTTACATCCCAAGGTAAGATGATTTCAATAGCGGGTGGTGGTGATGTTGTCGCCTCCGTAAAGGGATCAGGCCTTAAAAATACATTTACTTATATATCAACCGCAGGAGGCGCATTCCTAGCTTGGCTTGAAGGCAAAGATTTGCCGGGTATTAGGGCTTTGAAGGAAGCTAATTAAATTTTTGAATAGTTTTCATAATTATAGATAAAGCCCTAAATTGCATCTCTATTGGCTGATTTTGTGATCAGGATAGCAAGCCCATTATACTTCTAGAGCATGGATATATAGGGGGTGTGATATTCTAGCTAGACTATAGATGCCTATATGGTACAATATGCTAATGCTTTTTCCTTGGCATTAATATTACTTAAATTTTACTTATTAAATAAATAAAAATGCGCTCATCATCAGATCAAGGCAGAATTACCCAGGACTTACTACAACAACATGTATATGCTCAAGGGCACGGAATAAAGTCAGAGAGTTTCATGATAGATAATACAGGAAAACGATTAAAGATAGATCGAGATGGAGAGAGTTATGCTTGTGCCAATGCTGAGTTAAGTCAAGGGAGTAAGGAAAGTCATTATATTTGGTATGTATTACCGCAATTATCTGGCCTGTATGGCGGATCAAATACAAACAAAATATTTTCTCTTACCCTAAATCAGGCTGAAGCATATCTTGGGCATGATAAATTGCGTGGAG
>JABJNB010000044.1 GCA_018659145.1 Rickettsiales bacterium | reverse complement strand
GGATGTGCTTAGGACAAATACAGAGTATAAAGGCATTCTAACACTACCATTCTCATATTGCTGAATTAAAGAGCTAGATACCCCTAATATTTCAGACAAATTGAGTCTAGTTAAATTACGCAAATTTCTTAACGCCCTTAACTTCTCTCCTACAAATGTATTAAAATCATGAACTACTGGCTCAGAGCCCAAGGTATAATCTTTTAATTTGCTCATAATTTTAATAAAGTCGTCATATTATGTTAAGCCCAATGCTAAATTATTGACCTTAACATAGTCTACTTTGCCTGTACCAAGTAATGGTATTGCAGCTACATTAACAATTACTTTGGGTATGGTAAGATCCATAATCCCTTTTGATTTTACATATTTAGAAATTTCAGGTATTTTTGCTGATTGGTTAGTAGTTACTAAAATTAACTTTTCTCCTTTTTGTTTGTCTGGAATTGCTACAACAGCATGGGAATCATTTGACCATAAATCATTTAAATATTCTTCGACAGATGTTAATGAAATCATCTCACCTGCAATTTTAGCAAAGCGTTTAGCACGACCTTTTATACTTATATAGCCCTGCTCATCAATATCAACTATATCACCGGTATCATACCAACCATCTTTTGGTGCTACTAAAATTCCAGGCTTATCAATTAAAAAATAACCTTTCATAATGTTTTCTCCTTTGACTAATAATTTTTTGCCATTTTTTATGGCAGGAATTGTTTCTAATTTATATTCTATACCAGGCATAAAGCGTCCTACGGTACCAGCTTTATTATGCATAGGAGTATTTGTAGAAATTGCTGGTGAGGTCTCTGTTGCTCCATAGCCTTCAAATATTCTTACGCCGAATTTATCTATCCACATTTGCCTAACATCTTTATCAAGCTTTTCAGCGCCAGCAAATACATAACGTAAGCTATAAAAATCATAAGCGTTGGCAGATTTAGCATAACCGGCAAGGAAACTATTTGTGCCAAACATAATAGTTGCACCAAGACTATATGATAATTCTGGTATAACACGATAATGAAGTGGTGATGGGTAGAAGAAGGTTTTTATACCCGATAATAATGGTAATAACGTACCAGCTGTAAGGCCAAAAGAATGAAATATTGGTAAAGCATTTAATACCATATCTTTACTACTAAAATCTACTCTAGATGATAATTGGAACCGATTAGCTTGAAGATTCGTATGGCTTAAAACAACAGCTTTTGGCGTCCCTTCAGATCCAGAAGTGAATAATACTACCGCAGGATCATTTGGCTTAGATTTGTTTATTTTTCTTAAATATGATGTAGCAAGTTTAGATTTAAAAAGAGCTTTAATTTTAGAAACAATTCTGATTTTTTCTACTAAATCTTCTAGGTAAATTGCAGTGATATTATTATCCTGCATTGCATCTATTACAGTCTCTAATTTTGCTGATTCGATGAATTGCTTTGAAGTGTATACAGTCTTTACTTTTGCCGTCTTGCAAGCAGATATAACATTTTTGCTTCCTGAAGCAAAATTCAACATTGCTGGAATCCTACCATATGCCTGCATAGCAGAAAATACCATTATAGAAGAAGCCATATTAGGTAGCATAAAACCAATATACTCACCTGACTTAGTATCTTGGGAGATTTGATCTCCTAAAGCAAATGAACTTCTTATTAATTTATTATAATTAACAGGTTTATATCCAATATCTAAGATAATTTGATGCTTCCCTCCATGCGTTTGTTTTGCTTCAAGAATGGACTGAAATAGAGTTTTTTTATATTCTGAGCTACTAAACATCATTTCTGTCATGATGTCATAAACTTTTTCTGCATTAGCAAGTCTTTTTTCACGCCCTGAAAGGCTCTCATCCAAATTTAATTTTAGAGGTGGAAGAATTGTTAAAGTAATTTTAGGAAACCAGCGAATTCTAACTATATTCTTTAAATATGAAAAAGGAGAATATTGGGCACCATCAATTCTAATTGGTAATATCGTGGCACCAGATTTTTCAGCAATCATTCCTGGACCTTCATAGATTTTCATTAAGGACCCAGTAACAGTTATTCTACCTTCTGGAAAAATTACACATTTCTTATCTTTCTTTACTTCAGAAATAAGAGATTTAATTGTCATAGGATTAGTAGGGTCAACAGGATATGCATCCACCAATAATAAGAATGGCTTCATCCACCATTTTTTTGCTATCAAGCTATTAACTGCGAAAACAGGTTTATCTTGTATAAACACTGCTATTAATACTGCATCAAGCAATGAAAGATGGTTAGCTATGATCACAACTCTTTGACCTGCTTTATTGTAATTCTCTAACCCTCTAACTTCTATGTTATAAAGCTTAGTTAATAACCATTTTAATAAAGTTTTAAGCATTTTGTAACCTCTGTTTTACGATTTTACGAATAGTGAAGTAAACCACAATATTGGCAATGCCAATAACTAGGAATATTTGATTAATGTTAAATGAAAAAGAAAATAATAGAGCCATAATTATGCTTCCTATTACCATAAATAAGGCATTAAGTATGTTGTTACTAGCAATAATGCGTGAAAGATATTTCTTATTTGAACGATGCTGCATTATTGCATACAGTGGTACTATGTAGATCCCTGATGAAACAGCTAATAATAGCAAACTAGCTAATATTAGAGAGGAGTATATGCTGCTAGATAGAAATTGCGTCACATTAATCAAAGCATTACTTTTGATATGATCGTGGTATAAATTACTGAATATACAAAATAAGATAATTGAAAGAGTTATGCCCAAACAACCAAATGGTACCAATTTGCCATCAATCTTATCTCTAAGTAATTTGCTACAGGTAATAGAACCTATGGCTATCCCTATCGAGAATGTGGCCAGAAATAATATTACTATTTGTTCATTACCACCTAGCATAACTTTAGTATAAGTTGGAAATTGAGTTAGAAAGCTACTACCGATGAACCAAAACCAAGAAATACCTATTATAGATAGCCATACCGTATATTCCTTTTGTGCGTATCCAATCATTTGATACGTCTCAAGGATAATATTCCAATTAATTTTAGGATCTCTATCGCTAACAGGAGCTTCTGGTATATAACGACTAGCTAACCAACCGCAAATTGATAATAATATTAGTGTAGCTGAAATTAACTCTATTCCATATGAGCTTCTAATAACCAAACCACCAATAATTGTTCCTAGTAAAATTGATAAGAATGTCCCTCCTTCAATAAAACCATTACCTGCAACTAATTCATTTTCTTTGAGATGAATAGGCAATAGGCTATATTTTAAAGGTCCAAAAAATGTTGATTGAACACCCATAAAAAATAATATTATTAACAACAAATATATATTCTGATTATGGTAACCAATAGCGCAAACTATCATTAACATAATCTCAATTTGCTTTATTCTTTGTACTAATTTTGATTTTTCATACTTATCTGCTAATTGCCCCGCAATACTAGAGAATAAGAAAAACGGCAAAATAAACAATCCTGCTGCTACAGACAACATGATTGCAGGGTCCAAGGTGACTTTAGTTGATACATCATAAGTCAACCAAATCAATAAAGAATTCTTGAAGGCATTATCGTTAAATGCCCCAAAAAATTGAGTAATAAATAATGGTAGAAATCTGGAAGATTTAAATAGCTTTATTTGTTGCATAGTCTTGATTATTAATTATTTACAAAATATCCATTTTTTTAAAAATGCACCGCTTGTGTTTGTACTTCTTTCTTTGATGGGAAGAAAGTGTGCGATGTATTAACTATTGCATGAGATTTTACACTAGGTAATTTAGTTCTTTCGATGGAAATTTTACCATCATCTTGAGCCTTTATTATGAAAAGGGATGAGAT
>JABJNB010000043.1 GCA_018659145.1 Rickettsiales bacterium | reverse complement strand
CTACATAATTAGGTAGATAGAAATATATAATTATCGTCGTGATGCTCTGGAGATAGGAGTATTTCGATTTGTATTTCTTATTTGCTTTAAGTTGGTCACCAGACGCATGATGATGCGTCTCTACATAATTAGGTAGATAGAAATATATAATTATCGTCGTGATGCTCTGGAGATAGGAGTATCTCGATTTGTATTTCTTATTTGCTTTAAGTTGGTCACCAGACGCATGATGATGCGTCTCTACATAATTAGGCAGATCAAAATATATAATTATCGTCGGGATACTCTGGAGATAGGAGCGTTTCGAATTATATTCATTATTTGTTTTGGGTTTGTACACGAGAAGCATGATTATGCGTCTCTACATTAATTAAGAGATGCACAAACATGCGTCTGGGTAGATGTCTCTGCCTTCTGGGATTTAAGTTAGTTTCCTTCAAGATTAATCATTGTACCAACACCATGTTCGGTGAAGACTTCAACTAATAAAATATGCGGAGTTGTACCATTTAGGATATGGGCAGAATTTACACCATTTTCAAGAGCCTCAATACAAGTCTTGGTTTTTGGGATCATACCTTGAGAAATAACTTTTTTCTTAATTAGATCGTTAATTTCAGCAACATTGATTGATTTAACCAATTGTTCATCTTTGTATATTCCATCAACATCAGATAATATTATAAGCTTATAAGCATTTAAGCTTGATGCAATTTTACCCGCTACCGTGTCAGCATTAATATTATAAGTTTGTCCATCTTTACTAATCCCAATTGGTGCAATTACAGGGATCAATTCACTTTCATCCAAAGTGTATAAAATCTCAGGATTGATAGTAACTGGTTCGCCTACAAAACCTAAATCTAGAATTTTCTCAATATTAGAATCTGAATCTCTATGTGTTTTTTGCAATTTTTGAGCAATTATTAAATTAGCATCCTTACCAGAAATACCAACCGCCTGACCACCTTGTCTATTAATAGCGGTCACTATTTCTTTGTTGATAGAGCCAGATAAAACCATTTCTACGATATCCACAGTTTGTCTATCAGTAACACGCAGGCCATCAATAAACTCACTTTTTATTTTCAACTTATTTAGCATATTACCAATTTGAGTACCACCACCATGTACGATTACAGGGTTTATACCAATTTGTTTAAGGAGTGTAATATCTTTAGCAAAGCCTTCTATAACCTTTGGATCTCCCATAGCGCTACCACCAATTTTGATCACAAAAACTTCGCCTGAGAATTTTTGAATATATGGTAAAGCTTCAGCAAGAATAGATGCTTTATCCATGAAATTAATATCAGGATTTTTATCTTTCTTTGAACTATCAGCTTTTGGTTGGCTAGTTTTCTTCCTGCTTTTTAGATCTATTACTTCCATAATTTATAAATTATTAATAATTGCTGTTCTTATATCATCAAAACCAATATTTTTTAACGAACTTGTCAATATAATATCGTGCTCATAACTTAACTCAGTTTTTAAATTATGTAAGATTAATTTTTCTTTCTCTGTAAAATCAGCTTTTTTTGTCTTATCTAGCTTTGTCATTATGATTCGATAATTTATATCATTTGTTGCGCATAAATTAATCATATCAAAGTCGATAGCTTTCATGCCATGACGGGAATCAATTAATATAAATAATATTTGTAGTAAGTCGCGCTCTAAGATATATTCTAACGTAAAATCCTTCCATTTAGCTCTTACTGCTTTTGGCGTTTTTGCAAATCCATAACCTGGTAGATCAACAAGTCTAAAACTCTCTTTAAAAGTAAAGCAATTAAGCATTTGGGTTCGGCCTGGTGTTTTTGATGTTTTGGCCAAATTATGTTGCATGGTCAAACTGTTAATTAACGTAGATTTTCCTACATTAGAACGACCAATAAAGGCAAATTCAGGCAAGCGTAATTTAGGCCAATTACTAGATGAGTTCGATGATGTCTCGAATTTATAGTGGCGCCCCTTCAGTTCTGCGAGTGATAATTTTTTACTTGCCATATCTATTAATGCCCACTATTGCCCGTGCCTTTTATTGATGAAATATTGCTGTAAAATTGATAAAGCATTATTGAAGGTCCAGTACACAACGAGTCCAGCAGGGAATGTTGCAAATATGAAGGTAAAGATATAAGGGAGGATTTTCATCATTGTCTCCTGCATTGGATCTTGGGGGGTAGGGTTGAATTTTTGCTGCAAGACCATCGTTAGTCCCATCAAGCAAGGCCATATACCAATAGTAAAGATAGGTTCGAAAGGTAATAAGCCAAAAAGATTGAAAATTGAAGTAGGATCCGGAACAGACAAATCATGTATCCATAAGAAAAAGTCAGCTTGACGCATTTCAATTGTCACAAATAACACTTTATATAAAGCAAAGAAAATAGGTATCTGTATAAATAAAGGTACACATCCAGCCATAGGTTTTACACTATTCCTTTTATAAAGAGCCATTACATCCTTATTTAATGCCATTTTGTTATCTTTATTCTTTTCCTTTAATTCTTTTATCTGTGGCTGCAATTGCTTCATTTTATAAATCTCTCTAAAAGATTTAGCAGCAAGAGGGAAGAGTAAAAGTCTTAGAAAAATAGTGAAGATAATGATGGTTACACCAAAGTTATGCACAAATTGATTAATAAAATGTAGCGCCTGTGAAATTGGCTTTGTCATAAAATATAAAACACCAAAATCTAATGCTCTATCGAATAAAGGAATCTGATATTTCTCACTATATTTATCAAGCAAGCTTAATTCTTTTGGTCCTGCAAATAATAGATATTCAAATTCAGTTGTTTGATTCTGATTAACTTCGTACCAATTGCTGCTTAGCTCAGTTTGAAATCTATTGTCGGTATCATTCTTTAGGTAATGATACATATGGTAGTTATATGATTTTGCCTTACTAGGGACAATAGCAGTCAGCCAGTATTTATCAGAAAACCCAGTCCAACCATCAACTGATTTATAATCGTATTTGTCTTTGGTAAGGTTTTTAAAGGTGACTTCTTCTAATTTGCCATCAATTACAGCCAAAGGTCCTTCATGTAAGATCAGAAATGATTGTGTATCAAATGAGAAACCACGGTTAATTAAGCCATAATGTTTTACTTCCTGTATCTGCTCTGAGATATTGGTGATGATATCGGTGATCTTAAATAGATATTTGCCCTCAAGTGTAATAACGCGCTTAAAGGAGAATTGCTTAGTTGCTTTCGTAAGTGTAATAGACCCGCTTGCAAAGCTTGTATCATTAGTTTGCCAGGTTGCTGCATTATTTAAATTTTGGTTAGATTTAGTAATATAACTAAAATCTACAAAATATGAATCAGGCTCAAGTTTTTTATTTAGAAGCTGAATATCTTCATGACTATCTTTGGAGACCTTGTATTTTTTGAGGATTAGCTCATCAAAATATCCAGTATCTTGATTAATTGAGCCCATAATTTCAGGAGTTTCAAAATTAATCCGAGGGCTATTTTTTACAATTGCTTTTGGAGCCCGGATTATCGTTTCCTCAGCTCCGTTGGTTATTATTTTCGTTGGATTTTGAGCTTCATAAATTGCTTTCTGCTGTAAATATTCATCATATTTAGGTTTCTCAACAAATAAATTCCAAGATGTGATAATTATTACTGATAATATTAAGGCGATAACTAAATTCTTACGATCTTCCATCTATTATTACTTTATAATGTTGTTGTTTTATTTTATTAAGATTGTTCAAAATCTCTTTTTGGAGGTCTTCAAACGAAAAGTTTGAAATTTGCGCTCTGGCAATCAAAATTACAGTTAAGTTGGGTAGTTTGTAATTTTGTAAATATTCTCTAATAATGGCTTTGTATCTGCGCTTTATCTTATTACGCTTTACAGCTTTGCTTACAGATCTTTTGCTTATGGTGATGCCAATATAGGTGTTCTCTTCGGGCAGTCCGAAAAAGTCATTATTCTTATATAGAATAACAGTGGACTTTGTTATGAATTTTGCTGTGTTATTACGGGCCTTCTTATAGGCCAGGGTAGTAGGAGGAAGGTACAGCATTTAACCTACTTGTTTTATAAATAAGTGATAGTGTTTACACTGCTGGCAATTATGCACAAAGTCTTGTACGTCCTTTTGCTCTTCTTCTTGCTAAGATTTGTCGACCACTTTTTGTAGCCATTCTAGCTCTAAAGCCATGTCTTCTTGCTCTAACGATCTTTGATGGTTGAAACGTTCTTTTCATTTTCTAAACTATAAATTGACCGACGATATATATATAGTTAATCTCCAGCTGTCAAGATGCTATAATGTTAAATTATATTTTTTATAATATTGATTTAGTATTAGCTAGCATGATTGTAAGGTATCGCTGCTATATAAATGTAATCCATGTAGCTTAGACTTTCATACCGGGTCTTGGATTGGTATATTAATATAGATAGTAGTACAATTAATATTAAAGAATAAATGTTAAGTTTTTTTGCTAAGCGAAGCCTCAGATCATATCTATTATTACCATTCTCATGCCTCTTCTTATTGATTGTCAGGTGTCGTCAAAAATGGATAAAGTCACATAATTTTGCTCAATATGCCATTGTTATAGGAAATGCCACAATTGGAGGCGGCGGGAAGACGCCTTCATCTTTGGCAATGGGTAAGGTATTATCTGATATTGGTTATAATTACAATTATCTAACCAAAGGTTATAAGGGCAGCATTGTAGGCCCGGCAGTTATTAATTTGACCGAAGATACTGTGCTACAAACAGGAGATGAAGCAAGGCTACTTGCGAAGCAGCAAAAAACTTTTATCGCAAAGCAGCGTCACAAAGCTATTGCTTTTTTGAAAGATAATGCAGAAGAAATTATTATTTTAGATGATGGCTTTCAGAATATACATATTAATTGTGACCTAAATATTTTAGTTATTGATGAGCATTATGGCTTTGGGAATGGATTAATCTTACCAGCTGGCCCGCTTCGCGATACTATTGATTGGCATATAGCAAAGGCTGATTGTATTTTTATTGTTAGTAATTTGGATGCTGATTTAAATAGCTCTTTAACCAAGAGGCTCTCATCCAAGCCTATTTTCT
This sequence comes from Rickettsiales bacterium, assembly GCA_018659145.1. Classification (GTDB taxonomy): domain Bacteria; phylum Pseudomonadota; class Alphaproteobacteria; order Rickettsiales; family JABIRX01; genus JADHOX01. Next base: position 16,025 of record JABJNB010000043.1, on the reverse strand, counting down.
ATTTAAAGGCTAGATTAATATCAGAGATTGATTTATCAAAAAATTACTTAGTTTTCTCTGCTTTGGCAAATAATACAAAATTTAGCAAATTTTTATTAGAGCATAAAGTTAATATATCCCAGGTTATTAACTATAATGATCATCACAAATATAGCAGTAAGGATTACGAAGATATAATTGCGAAAGCTAAGGCTCAGGATTTGTCAATTATCACAACAGAAAAAGATGCTGTTAAGATTGATGATACTCAATTGCATGATTATGTAATATGCCGAATGCAGTTGGAATTTGCAAATAAGGAAGATTTTATTAAATTTATTAAAAATAAGTTAAAATAATGGTAAAGAATATACGCTACATATTAGAATGTTATATGGTAAAATCATTTTTTTTCTTAGGAAGAATATTACCTTTAAGTATAATGTCGTATTATTATGCTCATATCTTTTTGGCTATCGGTAGTAAGTTTAAAGCTAATAAAGTTGCGAAGCGAAACCTGAAAATGATTTATCCAAAAAAATCGCAAGCTGAAATTAATGAGATTACAGATACTGTTTGGAAGAATTTAGGACATAATTTTGCAGAATATCCTTTTTTGACCTCGAGCACCAAGGAGCAATTTTTAAGTCATGTAAAGATCACGGGTGTTGAGAATCTAACTGCTTACACAGATAAGGGTAGGGCGGTATTAATGTTTTCTGCGCATTATTCAAATTGGGAAGTAATATCTTGTTTTCTTACACATTATGAAATTAAAACGAATATGATTTATCGTAAAATGAATAATTCATATTTAGATGATTTGATTATTGGTATGCGTAGGTCAAAGTATTTTGCATTACATCCAAAAGGGCGGCGTAATGCTGTGAAAATAGTTCAGGATCTGCAACATGGGGTGTCTTTCGCTAGCTTTGTTGACCAGAAGTTAAATGAAGGTATCAAGGTGCCGTTTTTAGGTAAGGATGCCATGTCTCCACCTTTATTAGCTCAGCTAGCTAATAAATATGACTACCCGTTAATTCCTATGTATGTTAAGCGTTTAGCACATTTAGAATATGAATTAGTTATTGAACCAGCATTAGTATATAAAAAGCTTCCAGATAGAGAAAAGCAAGTTTATGAAATTATGCGTAATATAAATAAGCGTCTGGCTAGCTGGATTAACAAGGCCCCAGGACAATGGTTTTGGGTGCATAATAGATGGCCTAAATAGTAAGTATACAAAAAAGGATTGTAGGGGCGAGAGGGCATCGTCCCTTGTATGATATTTATCTTGGTGCTATTTTCTTGAATTGGTTATAATATTATATTGAGTATAAGGCAGGTCTTCACCTCCCAATGCAGAGTTAACCTTTGCAGATTGTGTCGCAATATAATTCGGAATCCTTTCCCATTAAAGACAAAATATTCTTTTCGAATAGTAGTGCAAAAATATTTTATAAAACCCAAAATCTTTATCGAAAAACTCTTTCCAAATTATATTACGACACAACCTGTTGCAGGTTACCCGGGATGTTCTGTCCATATCAATCATTGAATTTTTTGCATGATTTTGGGCGACCACAAAGGTCGCTACAAAAATTTTTTTGTATGATATTATAAATATTTCAGTAAATATTATATTTTTATAGTAAGTGAAATGAAAGTAATAGTTTGTGGTACAGGACCCGTTGGTGCTGGAATAGCTGAACAGCTGGTAAATGAAGGTAATGATGTAACGGTCATAGGTCTTACAGAGGAGTCATTAGATAAAATTCGTCATAAATTAGACTTAAATTGTGTACTTGGCTATCCATCTCATCCATCTGTGTTAAAAGCTGCTGGAGCAGGAGATGCTGATATGATTATTGCGGTGACCGATTCTGATGAGATGAATATGGTAACTTCTTATATAGCCTCAAACTTGTTTGGAGTAAAAAAGAAAATAGCACATATTAGGCATCATAGTTATTTAGGAAAATATCACGATAGTATTTTTTCTACTAATACCTTTCCTATTGATTTAATTATTTCTCCAGAAAAAGAAGTCGCAAAAGCTATCTTAAATAGATTGCATGTACCTGGTGCAAATGAAACTTTTTTATTTTCAGGTGAAAAGATAAAAGTTATCTCAGTTAAATTTACTAAAGACTCTATAATTAATAGGCTCACGATCAAGCAGGCTAATAATAAGCTTTCAAAAAGTTTAAAAGTTAAAGTTTTTGGATTCTTGCGTGATCAAGAGTTTAGCCTAAAGCGGGATGTAGTTTTAAATCAGGATGATGAAATTTATCTAGCTGCAGATAGTGATGACATAAAAGAGGTTTTATCGCTGCTTGGACATGAAGAGCCAGAAGCTCGAAATATTAGAATAGTTGGTGGAGGAAGAGTAGGTTATAACTTAGCTAAAAGCCTTGAGATGAATAGTGCAATTAACTTAAAAATTATTGAGAATAATCCAAACAGAGCAAGATTTTTAGCAGAGCATTTCCCAAATATAGCAATAATTAATGGTGATGCTTTAGAGAAAGATATATTGCGTGAAGTGAATATTGAAAATAGTGATATGATTATTTCTGTATCTAATGATGATGAAGTAAATATATTATCTGCCCTATTAGCTAAGAAATTTGGTTGTAAGAAAGCTATTGCTTTAATTAACTCATCATCTTTTGCACCATTATTTTCATCCCTAGGTTTGGATGTAATTGTCAATCCCAGGGAAATATCAGTTTCATCAATTTTACGCTACACACGTGATATAAAGTCGAGAAATGTTTTTTCGATATGTGAGGGTCAAGCCGAAATAATAGAGACTATCTCATATGATAATTCATTTACATCGGGGAAGAAGTTATCCGAATTAAATTTACCAGAAGGTATAGATATTACAGCGATCCTTCGTAATGGAAAATCTATAGTCCCATTTGATGATACCATGATAGAAGCAGGTGATAGTTTGGTAGTGGTATCATATATATCCTTACTTAAGAAGGTTGAGAAGATTTTTTCACATAAATTTAAATATGTATAAGGGGAATTAGCCTGTTTGCACAAGAGGGGAACACCGTCGATTGCATCGACCACCTTCCCCTCAGGGCTGGAGGTGGAAAAGCAGCAAGCAAGATAATGCCGGTTCCGCCGTGAACTCTTTTTCTCTCCCCGCTTCCGGAAGGGGGTTAATTTACTACTTCAATAATTTCGTAACTATCTTTATTTTCAAAAAGATTGCGAAGTAATTTATTATTTGCTGTATGACCAGATCTGTAGCCTGTGAATTTTCCTAAAATAGGATATCCGGATAGATAAAGATCGCCGATTGAATCTAAGATTTTATGCCGAACAAATTCATTCTCAAAGCGTAATCCATCAGTATTTAAGACCGAATCATCACCAACTATAATAGCATTATCTAGAGATCCACCAAGGCCAAGGCCCATTTTATTCATCATTTTGACTTCATTCTCCAAGCCAAATGTACGAGCACGTGAGATTGAGGTTCTAAAATCATTGTCCAAATAGCTGAAATTAAAATCTTGGTTACCAATTACTTTATTGCTAAACTCAATCGACAAATCAACAGTGAATCCTCTATCTGGATCAAGGGAACATCTAATTTCTTTACCGTCTTTACCAGTCTCTTTATATTCAATTTTTTTATTAATTTTTAAGAATTTTCTTAAATTATATTGATGATCACGGCCAGCGCATTCGATTATGAATATAAATGGTTCGCAACTACCATCAAAAATAGGAATTTCTTCACTATCTATTTCAATCAGGCAGTTATCAATAGAAGATCCCCATAATCCAGCCATTAAATGTTCAATGGTTGAAACTTTGATATTATGCTCATTGGTAAGAGATGTACCTAAAGTTGTGCTCATCACATTATCAAATTTAGCTTTAATTACATTTTTTGATTTATCAATATCAGTACGAACAAAGGTAATTCCAGTATCTGGCCCTGAAGGAGAAATTTTTACATTACTTATCTTGCCAGAATGGATACCAATACCAGAAAAACTAATAGGTCTCTGAATTGTCATTTGTTGGAAATTCTTCATATATGTGATGTAAAAACTTTTGTGAATTCTTTGCTAGATTATGAGAATAGATTGGTATAGGTATCTCTCATAAATACTAAAGCGCACTATTTGATATCAATGTTAAGTATTTCTGTAAAGCTGAATTATGATAAAGATAGAAATTACAAGTTTAAATGCATTATCGGACTTTGCTAAGAAATTTATTCCCATACTCAAATCTAACCCATTAATATGCTTAGAAGGAGATTTGGGTAGTGGTAAAACAGCCTTTGTGAAAGTCTTGTTAGAGCATTTGGGCTATGGTGATATTGTCTCAAGCCCAACATTTAATTTAATGAATTTATATGAGATAGGAGAATATGAAATTTACCATTGCGATCTATATCGGTTGACAAATAGTAATGAATTATTCAATTTAGCTATTGAAGACTTAATAGGAGATAGTATTGTGATCGTTGAATGGCCTGATCTATTAAAGGAAATCATTCAAAATGAATATATCAATATTAAGTTTGAGTTTAATCAAAGCAATAAACGACACATAGTTGTCACTACAAGAAATCGATGGAATCTGAATCTATTAGAGCAAATTTACCAAGGCAATTAACTGATTTTATTGAGAAAAATACACCTGACATGGAGTTATTCCAGCTACAGAATGATTTGTCTCGAAGAAAATATTATAGAGTAATACAAGATAGTGATAGTTTTGTTATCATGGATTCTATCTTAGACCCAGAGCAATTTAGTAAATTTGTTCTCACAACATATTTTCTCGAAAAACAAGGATTTTCAGTTCCACATATTTCTCAAATAGATTTTGAGAGCTCTATAGCTTTAATAGAGGATTTTGGTGATAATAAAGTAAATAACTATTTAATGGGTGTGGACCTAGCTGATGAGAAGGAGGTCTATAAAAAATCATTATATTTATTATCAGAGCTCGGGAGAGTACCTCTAGACACTGTAGAGTTTTCAAATCATAGTAAACATGATTTAATACAAGGAATAGCACAATTTGTGGATCATTGTGTGCTAGATATGTACAAGCCGCAAATACAATCAGAATTTACTAGAATTATTGCAAAGCTACCAGACCCTTATATATTGTCATTACGTGATTTTCATGTAGATAACATTATGTGGTTAAATAACCGATCTGGGATTAATAAAGTAGGGCTGATTGATTACCAGGATTTGTCTATAGGTTATCAAGCATATGATGTTGTTTCGATTTTACAAGATGCAAGGCGCTTTGTACCACCGGTTTTTGAGAAGCAAATGCTAGAATTTTTCTTTGATCTTAATACTCACATAGATAAAGAAGTTTTCATGCAAGAATATCAAATATTATCCTTGCAGCGGAATCTCCGAATATATGGTTTATTTACCCAATGTACTATTGATAAAGGTCTGACGCAATATCAGAAATATCTGCCAAATGTAAGAAGCTATATAGAAAGGGAAGTTGATAATAGTATCTTATCCGCTCAGACTAAAAAAATTATTTTACACTCTTTATAGTAGAGGAAATTTCTTTCACTCGATGACCAGCGACATTTAACATAGAAAAATCTGGAAATTCATGCGTCTGGATATCAGCTATTAATTCGTAATATCTACTAATTTGCTTTTTATTATCATCTAACCATTTTGTAACTGATAATTCAGATTCTGCGATTGTAATCTTTTTCTTAATAGTTTGCACCACCTCACTAGTAATACGCATCTGTTGATCAAACAAATTATTGGTATAACTTTTTATAGATAGTTTCTCCCAATAAGTATCAGGATTTAAATCAGATGTTTTAATATTCAGATATCTAAAATGCATTTTCATACCAAGATTAAAATAGATTCTGGCAATCGGTAATAAGTCCAAATTGCTTTCTTGAGACACGTGAATAATTTGATATACCGAAGGCATAAAACCTAAAGCCGCAACTTTGCGTGCAATATGCTCCGGAACATTCTGATTTCTTAAGTTAAGATAATTTTCTTTAAAACTAGTTAAAGATTCCCTTGATAATACTTTCTCAAGGTTATTTAAAACTATATCTAGCTTATCGTGATAGATCGCAACATAAGTTTCTATAACATCTAAGGTATGGCTGTATGTTCTAAGTAGCCACAAGGTAGAGTGTTCAATAAATTTAGATATTTCTCTAAACATTTCAATCTGTATCTCAGCTGAAATATTATATTCTAGTTTCTCAATATCCTTCCATAACTGAGGTAATTCGAAAGAATCTTTGATAATAGTATAAGCTCTAGCTATATCGCATGTCTTAAGCCCTGTATCCTCGGAAATCCTATTAAAAAATGTAATACCAAGTCTATTAACCATACTATTTGCAACGAAGGTACATATAATCTCGCTTTTTAAAGGATGATTAAAGATAGCTGCCCTAAATTTCTTAACTAATTTTTCAGGAAAGTATTTTATTAGCTCATTTAGATAATATCCTTCATCTGGGAGTGATGAGTTAACCAGATCATTGTATAAATAAATCTTAGAATAGGATAGCAATACGCATAATTCTGGCCTTGTTAAACCATCTTTCACAGATTTGCGTCGATTAATTTCTTCTGTATCAGGTAGAAATTCTACTTTTCTATCTAACAAACCACATTCTTCAAGCTTTTTCATTAAACGCTCTTGATGTTCTAAGGCGTTGTAATTATTAGATTCTGCCTGTGATACAGCTTGAGCTGATAGGAAGCTATCATGTAAGACTGATTTCTCAATATCATCTGTCATCTCTTCTAACAATTTGTCACGATTTTTGAGTGAGATAGATTTTTTGTGGACTAGATCTTGTAATATAATCTTGATATTGACTTCATTATCTGAGCAATTTACACCACCAGAATTATCAATAGAGTCGGTATTAATACGACCATTATTTTGGGCATATTCTATTCTTCCTCTTTGGGTTAGGCCTAAATTACCACCTTCGCCAATAATGCGACATCTTAATTCTTTTGCATCAACTCGAAGAACATCATTGTTTTTGTCGCCAACATCAAAATGACTTTCTGTAGAAGCTTTTATATAGGTACCAATACCACCATTCCATAATAGATCCACTTGGGATTTAAGTATGCTTTGTATTAATTGGTTAGGTGCTATTACATTTATATTCAAACCTAATAGCTTCATAATTTCTTTGGACAGCTTAATAGATTTTTGTGATCTAGAGTAAATAGCGCCACCTTTCGATAATAGCTTTTCATTATAATCATTCCATCCAGAGCGAGGAAGGTTAAATAACCTTGCTCTTTCCTTATATGAAGTCACAATATTCGGATCTGGATCAATAAAAATATGCATGTGATTAAAGGCTGCAACTAGTTTGATGTTTTTAGAAAGCAACATTCCATTCCCAAATACATCACCTGACATATCTCCTATGCCGACAGTGGTAAAAGGATCAGCCTTAATATTGATACCACCTTCAAAGAAGTGTCTTACTACAGATTTCCAGGCACCTTTTGCTGTTATACCCATTTTTTTATGGTCATAACCTTGCGAACCGCCGGAAGCAAATGCATCTCCTAACCAAAAGTTATATTTCTCCGATATTTTATTTGCAATATCTGAGAATGTAGCAGTACCTTTATCAGCAGCAACTACAAGATATGGATCATCATCATCATAACAAACTACATTATTGGGTTTGATAATTTTATCATCAATAATGTTATCAGTGATATCAAGCAAGCCACTTAAGAATGTTGTGTATGAATCCACACCAGCTTGATAGAATTCTTCTCTAGAGAGGTTAGATGTATCTTTCTTTACGATAAACCCTCCTTTAGAGCCAACAGGGACAATAATAGCATTTTTAGTCATTTGGGCTTTAGCGAGACCATGAACTTCCGTCCTATAATCAGCTACTCTATCTGACCAGCGTAGGCCACCCCTTGCAACTTTGCCACCACGTAGATGAACGCCTTCAGTATCAGAGGAGTACACAAAAATCTCTGCATAAGGCTTTGGTAGTAAAATATCAGTTAAGTTTTTACTAGATAATTTAAAAGAGATATAATGATTTTTATGTGATTGAAAATAATTCGTCCGTAACATATTATCGATAATTTCTAATAATTTCTTAAAGATTAAATCATGAGAAATATTGGAGATTTCTTGTAAATCTTTACCGATTTGAGTTCTGATTTTATTAATATTACGTTCTTTTAAATCAGGAGAAAATTTCTCATAAAATAGGTCTCGAATATTTTTTACAATATGAGGATATTCAACTAAGGTATTCTCAATAAAGTCTATACTAAATGAGAAGTTAGTTTGAATAATATATTTTACGAATGATCTAATTAGGGCAATATCTTTGATATTAAAGGAAGCCTTAAGTAGCAATTGATTTAAGTGATCATTTTCATATTTTTTGAGCCAACAATCTAAAACTGCACTTTCAAAATGTTTCTTTATATCGTTATATTCAACATTGCTCAGATCAATAGATATTATAAAATGATTTAACCAAGTATCCTTATCAGCATTAATAGGCTTTATTAAATACAGATTCTCACTAATAACGTTAAGGCCAAAATTATTCAAAGTTGGCATAATATTAGATAATGTGACCTGGGAACCAAAGGTATATAGCTTTAGGTTAAATAGATTTTCTTCTTTTTCTATTCTAGATAGTGTTATACTTGCTGTTCTAGTATTAAGAACTTTGTCAATCTTAGCGATATCATTTATAGCATCAGCAATTTTAAAATGTTCTTGATATGAGGCTGGAAAGCAATCACCAAAGTTGGTAAAATGTGCAATTGCTATTTTTTCATCAAATGTTTTAAATATTGCTTTTTCCATTTGATCACACCAATTAATAGCCGCATTCGAGATCAAAGTTTCAATTTTGTCATAATTGATTTTACTAATATTACTATCTTTTACAACAATAATAAAGTGTACCCGTGCAAGTGGGTGGTCGGAAATTAAAGTAGCATGAGATGTAATATTAGGGCTAATCTCTGATGCTAAAATCTTTTGTATCTGGCGTCTAATACCAATGCTAAAATTTTTCTTTGGTATAAAACATATAACACTAATAAAGCGTGAAAGTGAGTCTACTCTAAAAAATGTTTTTACTATATTTAATCCACCTAACTTAATAATGCCAAGGCATGTATCAAGTAATTCAGCCTTTTTAATAGGAAATAGTTCTTCACGAGGATACGATTCTAATATTGAAACTAATGCTTTCCCATTATGTCCTTGTGGATCAAAATTAGCTTTTTTGGTAACATAATCAATTTTTTTCCTTATTAATGGAATATCTTTGGCATATTGGTAAAAAAGTTTAGATGTAAACAAACCTATAAATCTAAGTTCTCCGGTTGGATTCAGCTTGTCATCAAAAATAGTAATACGGATCATATCCAAGTTAATTGGTCTATGAACTGGAGATTTGGCAATTAATTTACTAACAATAACAATAGGTCTGACATTGTATAAAAATACTTTTTTAGGTATGTTAGAAAAATCATCAAAATCAGATATTTTCTGTATGCCAAGATTAGCTTGTTTCTTCTGCAAGAAATCATAAGAAGACTGATTCTTTGTAAAATAAGTCTCAGAAAAACCTAAGAAAATAAAATTATTATCCTTTGCCCAATCTATTAAATCCAAGGCTTCTTGTTTCTCAGAGGGACTATGTCCAGTGCTCACTATAGAACTTCTAGATTTGTCCAGCAGATCTATAGTTGCTCTCCAATCACTAACTGCAGCTTTTACATGCTTTAACACATGTAAAAGAGTATTCTTAATTGCGGACTTTGAAGTTTCGTGGTAAACCTTCTTAATATGTAGTTGTATTACTGATTCAGCAAGAAAGAACTCATCTTGAGAGTTGTAATTAATTTCAAGAAGACGGCCATCTTTATCTCTTTTAGTATATATAATCTTATTTAAGATTATGTATATATTATATCCTAGCTCATTGACTGCAGCGGTTAGTGAGTCAACCAAAAAAGGCATGTCATCATTAACTATATTGATAATACTATTATCAAATTCAATATTATCTTTGCTTATAGTTGGAGTCAGAATCTCGATGTTTGGTAAGTCTTTTTCTCTCTCTAATGCAAGTGTGAAAAGTGAATTGGAAAGAAACTTGATACCATCTTTCGGAAAAGTCTTGGCATCTTCTATATATAACGCGCTCTGGAATACTTTTAAAAATTTTTGGGACAATTTCTTGTGCAATGTGTCAGGCATATATGAAAATAATCGGAATGAGGAATATAGGGGCTAATTTATTAAGCGTTTGAACTTCTTCTATAGCCTTTGATTGAAGATCTAACGTCATCGCTTAGAATTCCAAGAAATGCCAATTTACGATGTAAGGCTGTACGCTCCATACCAATAAAATTGGCTGTATGTGATACATTTCCGCCAAATCTGCGTATTTGTGCTTCAATATATTGTCTTTCAAAAATACTACGCGCTTCTTTTAGGTCTTTAGACATAATATCATAATTGACTGATGGATTTAGTGAATCCTGATTCACAATGAATAAATCAGAAGGTAAATCCTTTGACTCTATGGTATCAATTTGATTCTCAACAGCGTTAATAATTAGCGATTCAATAATATTTCTAAGCTCAATGTAATTACCAAGCCATTCACAAGATTGTAGAGTTATTAGTGCTGTTGTTGAGAATTTGATTTCTTGACATCCGTAGATACTAATTAGGCGTTTTTTTAGATAATCAACAATATGTGGAATATCGTGCTTTCTATTTGAGAGTACAGGCACTTCTAATGTTGATTCTGAGAGTAGGGATAATAATCCTTTATGAAAGTTAAATTCAAATGATAAAGAACTCGTACTATACTGACTAATGGTAATATATTGGATTTCACTATTTTCTGATAATAATGAATAAAGATACTCTTGTAGCTCCTCGTCTAGGTGATAGGGTTGGAAAATTACAGCTAAGCTACCACTTGTTATGTTGGCAGTAAGTTTTTTAAAAATATTTGTTAGCTCCGTCTTAGGGTTGTCGCTATCCATTATCTGTTGGCAACGGCAATAGAATAATTTTTCGCCTTTGGCTCTAACGTTATCAATTATATAGTTAAGCACTCTTACTTTTTCTGTACCTAGGCTTCCGGTAATGCATATGTTATTATCCGATTTTGCAATGCTTTTTAGATCTTTTTTAAAACTGTTAAGTACCTGTGATGTCCCTTCCAAGAAGTAATATCCGTAATCAAAAGTATCGATGTTTTTTGCATTTAAATCAAGAGTATTGAATTTATTAACAAAATTATAAATTTTGGCTAACTTTGCCTGATTCAATGGTAAATTCAAAATAAGATCACAGATGTTAGTCTGTTTTTTAGATAATGCGTTATCTGTAGTGTTCTGGATTAAAATAGTATGCAACAATGGTGCATTAGTTTCGCTAAAATTATCTGAATATTTTGCTAAATTAACTGAGTCAATGAACAGGGCATGATGAGATAGGTCTTCATATGCATTATTATCAATATCATTATTTGTTAGCAGGGAGTAGCTTATATCGTTTCCGTTAAAGAAGTTAACAAATTTCTTTTTAATAGAACTGTTATCGATTAGAATATAGCATTTTGTCATGATGGCGGCTCTTTAAATTATAGGATTCGTTTCTACAGGTAAAAAATTAATGATAAAGCCTCTTATTTCACCTTTTGAGAAATCTAAAGAAACCAATATATGGAAAATTTTATTTTTACCATTAATTTTCGTTTTTAACTGTCCTTCATGAACTTGATCCGGTTCTTTTTCAGCCTCTATTAAGAGCCTGTCAAGTTCTGGCATTAGGTCAAACAAATTAATTCCAGAGAGAGCTTCTGTTTCAAGTAAATCAGTTGCGGCAATATTGTATAATTTTATAGTTTTTTCTATATTTAAGTAAAGTACTGCTGATGGAAGGGATCCTAATATATATTCGAGGAAGTCTTTTTGTGATTCGCTAAGTTGCTTTGAGTAAGATAGATCACAGTTTTTTTGTGCTATGAGTTTTACCATCTTGTTAAAAGATGAAAATAGCAAGGCTATTTCTGCATTCTTACCTTTCTCATCTAGCTTTATATCATAATTTCCGCTTGAGATCTTTTGTGTTGCGCTAATAACTTCTACAAGGGGGAATATATATTTCGCAATAAAAACCATAAATAGTAATACAAGAGATAGGATTAGTAAGAAGCTTAAGATTGAAAAGCTAATTAAGAACTGTTTTTGTGTTTCTTCGATATTGGATTTTAGGAGGTCATAATCCTTATTCGCTCCTTGGACATTTTTGATATGTCTAATTACTTTATCATTTATTAAAACTCCTAATAAAATATATGCATTTGGCATATTATCTAGTGTCGTTATTGCTCTCATATAATTATCATCATCATCAATTCTGATACTAACTCCTACATCATCTGGTTTGTAATCTTCGGTTAAGTCAAATTTTTCAACTGAGGGATAGAATGAAAAGGATGTTTTTGATAAAACTTTATTGTTTTTGTCATTATGTATTAGAATTACCGCTTCGGTGATAGAACGGCTTGCAGCTAAGGCTGAGAACTTTTTCTCGAATTTAATAGGATTGCTAATTAATAAATCAGTATTTTTTTCAGAGAATCGCTTTAGTTGAAATAAATTATCTTTTATCAGAGCTTTATTCTCATCTACATAGATTTTGGATATTTCTAAAGATTCTTGTAATGATTGGTCGATAGCATTATTAAACCACATTTTAGAGCTATGAGAGAAGTACATATAAAAGTAAATTATACATAGTAATGGTGGTAAAACAGCAAATGATACTATGATCTGTATTATTTTTTTTTGTAATTTATTCTGCTCCTGTCCTTTTAAATGGATGGTTATGAAGTTCCGAATTTTGTAACCAATGAGACTGCAAATCAAAATGATTAGGATAATATCCAGGGTTAGTAGATATGTTGGAACACTAACAGCATTATCACCAACATTTGCTAAATTTATTTTGTAATGTGTTAAGAATACAAAAAATAACGATAGAAATACCACCAATGTTGAAATAACATTGAGGTACGGCTTAGCTTTGTTTAGCAATGAGTTAATCATGGTTATTTCTATAAGTTATTCTAATTACCAATTTTTACTAAAATGCTTCTCACTATTTGGCTTTATTGAATATAAATTATACGCAAAACCGTTAGAATAGCTCAATTTTAGGGAATTGAAACTGATCTAATCAGATTGCATACCAATTAGCTTTTTGTAAAGGCCTTTTTTATTATATAGTGCCTCATCTGTACCTTCTTCTACGATCTTACCTTCATTTAATACATAGATAAAATCAGCATTTTCAATCGTTTGCCTTCTGTGAGAAATAATTACAATAGTATGATGTTGCTTTAAGTTATTAAGGCAATCAACAAAGCTTTGCTCATTTTGATTGTCAATATTGCTGGTTGCTTCATCAAGAAGTATGATGGATGATTTGTGGTACACTGCTCGTGCAATTGCTATTCTTTGGCGTTGCCCACCGGATATTTTAGCCCCATTTTCACCTAATTCTGTGAGTATAGTTTTGGGTAGCGTTGCTACAAATTCATATGCTTGCGCGATTTTTAATGCTTCAATAATCTCTGTTTCATTAAAATTTTGATCTAATGCAATATTTTCTGCTATTGACCCTGAAAATATAAAAGCATCTTGGGGAACTAACGAGAAGTGTGAGCGAATAGTTTGATAATCTATTTGATTATAATTTAGACCATTAAATGTAATGGATCCTTTGTCTATATTGTAAAATTCTAGCAAAAGATTAAAAATAGTAGACTTGCCAGAGCCACTAGGGCCTACAATAGCAACAATCTGATTCTGTTTAATAGTTAAGTTAATATTCTCTAGGGTGTTAGATCCTGACTTGCTGGGGTAGTTAAAGGACACATTGTTTAGCGATAACGGAAAAATGGGTGTAATAGTTTCTTTTTGAGAAGGGCCCTTAAGCATATTTGGCTCATTTTTTAAAATCTCATTAATACGTTCAAAGGCTCCTAATGATTTAAATAGATTGCCTATTACTTCTGTTATTGCTCCAAATGATCCAGCAATGAGAATGCTAAAGAATATAAAAGAAGATAATTCTCCAGCGCTTAGCTCTCCAGAAATTAGTAATGTGCCAGCCTTGCTGATTAAAACTATAACTGTTGAGAATACAGCAAGGATGATGACTAATGTCAGAATACTCCTAGTTGTGATACGTTTTTGTGAGTAGAGCAGTACATTATTTTGCTGCTCATTAAAAATCTTTTGAGAATAACCTTCACTACAAAATGCCTGAATAGTTTTGATTGCAGATAAATGTTCATGCATATGTGAGGTCATATCTGCGATAACATTTTGGGTTTCTCGAGATTGTTTTTTGAGTCTCTTTATACAGAATATTAGTGGAATCACTACAATAGGAATTAGACATATTATGTAGAAGAATAGATATGTATTGGTTGTAAATAATATTATAATTGCTCCTATAAGTATGACAAGATTTCGGAGTAGAATTGAAAGATTAGTAGCAATAAAGCCTTGTATTAAGGCTAAATCATTAGTTACAGTGGATAGTAGATTACCGATTTTATTATTTTCAAAGAAAACTCGTGTTTGGTGAATCAAATTATTAAATACATCTTGTCTGATTTTTAAAATTATCTTTTCAGATAACATGGTTACAAAGTAAAAGCGTAGGCTTGTAGCTAGGGCTAGCAGGCTGGTGATTCCAAGTAATATAATTAATGATGAATTTAAGGATTCACCTTCATTAAAACCATTATCGATAAGAAAGGTTAGAGCTTTTCCTAGTGATAGAACCGATAGGGATGATATAATTAATGAAATGACAAACCCGCCCATCAGCAGAGAGTATGATCGTGCATATTTCCAAAGTAGGCTAAGGCTTGATGGATAGTTTTTTTTAACAGTTTTTGTCATTAAGAATATCAGTAATTTTCTACGCGATTTTATTGCATAAACCAAGATATAAAACAAGTTTAAAAGAGGCGCTAATTAGTATCGCTTGCAATTTACACAGATATATCATTATAAGTAAAATTATTGAAAGTTATTAATATAAAAGATGAGCAGCAAATGACAGAAAATCAAAAGGTAACATTTGATTTACCAGGTAATAGTAATAAAAATGTCAATTTGGCAGATTATAAAGGGAGTAAGAATATTGTGTTATACTTCTACCCAAAGGATGATACCCCTGGGTGCACAACAGAGTCTAAGGATTTTAGGGATAATATCGAAAAATTTTCTGCATTAGATACAGTGGTAATTGGGATATCAAAAGATAGTGTTGTAAGTCATGATAAGTTTATTGCCAAATATGATTTGCCTTTTGACTTGGCTAGTGATGAGGATTTGAAAGTTTGTAATCAATATGCAGTATGGGTTGAGAAATCAATGTATGGCCGTAAATATATGGGAATAGAGCGCTCTACATTTCTAATTGATAAGAATCAAAATATTGCCAAAGAATGGCGCAATGTTAAAGTTAAAGGCCACGTAACTGAAGTCTTAGAAGAGATTGAGAGAATTTAATCAGTAGGGGCGGGGTTCTCCCGACCATCTTTTAACAAATATAAATCATTATCATTCTTTTGTCCGAGCAACCGGGGTCCCAGTTGCTACTAAGCGATTATTGGTCAAAAACTCCTCAGCGAGGTTCTCATCCCCTTGAGTTAAGGGTGTGTTGCAAGAGTTCGGATATGAATTTTGAGAGTGGTGGGTGCTCGGGGATTGATTCGTAAATTCTATTGAATTTACTTCACCCTGGCGGGCACCTTCGCGCCCCTGCGGTGTCCGAATTTAGCAAAAGCTAAATTGGTCAAACCCCTTCCGAGGTTCTCATCCCCTGGAGTTAAGGGTGTATTGCAAGAGTTCGGATATGAATTTTGAGAGTGGTGGGTGCTCGGGGATTGATTCGTAAAT
>JABJNB010000042.1 GCA_018659145.1 Rickettsiales bacterium | reverse complement strand
T
Source organism: Rickettsiales bacterium (assembly GCA_018659145.1). GTDB lineage: Bacteria > Pseudomonadota > Alphaproteobacteria > Rickettsiales > JABIRX01 > JADHOX01. Next base: position 2,309 of record JABJNB010000042.1, on the reverse strand, counting down.
TGAAATTCATTAATAACAACGAATAAATAATCAAGCAGATATTGAGTTTTTTCAAAAGATAATTTATTTCTGGTGGCCTTTTTTATTTTAGAGTTAAGAGATTCAATGGAATTAGTAGTGTAAATACAGCGTCTAATTTTATGATCATATTTGATGTAAGTTAGGTAATAATCAAAGTCATCAGCGATAAAGCTCCGCCCAATTCTGGGATATTTACCTTCCCACTTTTGGCAAAATTCTTCAACCTTTAGATAAGCATTTTCCTTGGAAGAGCTGGCTTCAAAATTATCAAACACATGCTTTAAATCTTGATATACCTCTGCTCTTTCTTTGACTCTAATGTTTTTGGCAATATTCCGCATTTTATGTACTACGCATTTCTGGACATTAGCTGCTGGAAAAGCAGTCATTACTTGATTCTCAAAGCCAGTTAAACCATCAGCTACAACAAGGCCTATTTTTTCAACACCTCGACTCTTTAAACTCTCAAAATACTCACCCCATATTGACGCTGATTCTTGCGGACTAGATTCGAGAATTAACAACTCTCTTTTGTAATCAGTTCTAACTCCGTAGCAGACATAGATTGCTTCCATTGTATAGCTATCACCTCTTCTAACTGGAATGTAAATAGCATCACAAAAGATAGACAGATACTCTTTCTCTAACTTGGAGTTGTTCCAACAAGATCTTACCTCATGGAAAGATCTTGCCAAATTGCTAATACTTGACTTGCTGATCTTCTCGCCAAAAATTTCTTGTAAAAGATCCGAGATATCACGGCTCGTCATACCCTTCTTATATAAACTCAGAGATAATTCTTGAACTTGTTCTGAGTTAGATCTTATTAGCTCAATCGTAGCTGGGTTAAATTCACCACTTCTCGTTCTTGGAACATTAATCCGTAATTGACTTTTTAAGAGGGATTTAAAATTTCGATTATAAAAGCCATTACCTTTGTCACGAAGCGCAAATGCTTTTAAGGATTTAAGATATTCAGCTCGCTCTAATTCCATCAATGTCTCAATAGTGTGCAATATAAATGCATCCAAGCTGAATGAGTCGCAGGACGAATAAAGATTAAATATCGATGTTGATAGTATTTTATGACTTTCTGTTTTAATGTTCATCTGGGATTACCTTTAAATGAGTTAGTTTTTCAATAACTTTTAGGTAATCCTATTAATACTTTTAGCTAGAACCTTATCCTAAGGACACACTTTTCTGGACGGTCCCGGCAACAAAGCTATTTGGTGACCCTAGCTCTGGGGACTCTGATGTTTTTGTAGCTGATAATGAATCAACAAATGCACTTTGTGCTCCTCTAGCCTGAGGTGGGGCCTCAGCTTTATGCATGTGTAGAGGTTCACTTGTTTCTATTGTTTTGGCATTAGTATCTAAGCTAGATTGTAGCACCAGTATAGTATCTGGGTTTGCTGCATTTGTGACAACATTCTCGAAAAACCTCTTATCTTCCATACATAATGTGGCCAAATCCAAAGCTCTATTCATTACAACCTCAGCCAAATCACGTGTTGCAACACCGCTATACAACTCTATTATTTTCGGGATAACATCCTCTCCTATCTGCTTATGCAAAAATACTAAATCAAATGAATTCGTAATTAATAATTCACCCAATGATTTAACTGCTGGATTTTTATCTATAGCTAAATTTATGATTATATCAAAAAAATCATTACCCGCACATAAATGCGCCAATCCATTTGCCTTACCAATCAATAATTCACTTAAATCCCTGGTGCCAGGATCTTTGTATAAATTAATAATTTCCTGCAGACGATTTACATCCCCTCTGCAGAGAGCCCCTAGCTCCGTCTGGCGCTTTGATAACAATTCTGCTAATTTATTTGCTGCTGGATTTGAGTCTTCTCTTAAAACGCCCGCTACTCTATCTACTATATGCTCCGACATAACTAATTTCTACTTTATCTATTAATAATCACTTTAATAATTAACATAATTTTTAGACCGAAGCAAGTTTTAAAATTACATTTAATCTACTAACGCCACAGCTTCTCGGAAAACAAATTGAATTTGCTGAAGGCGGGCTGGAGGACCACGCCCCTACGACATTTGCACAAGACAGAAGATAGCGAGTGCTTAAAGACGGGCGAACACATGGGTTCGTTACTGCCTAGAGTTAAAGCAGAATTATGCGATAAAAACCCTTGTGTAAAGCGGGTTAGGCGCACAATAAAAAATGAATTTAATTTTTTTCAACAAAGAATTGTAGGGGCGGGGTTTTCCCGCCCAGAAGCATCGAGCTCGGTCTAGCAAGGGCGGGA
>JABJNB010000041.1 GCA_018659145.1 Rickettsiales bacterium | reverse complement strand
AGATAGTTACAATAACCCTTTAGATCCAGTGACGCATTCTAAGACGTGGATTGTTGGTACATTAGGTCTTACGACTGGGGCTGTTATATATGGAGCCGGGGCGGCAAGTACAGGAGTGGGGTTAGAGGCTTATTTTAGTGGGTTAATCGGTGGTGCGGCTGCTGGTGCGGCTGCTGGTACGGCTGCTGGTACGGCTGGTTTGGCAAGCCTTAAAATTCAACACCCATTCGATAACTATTTAAATAATAATTACAAGGGTTTATCAAGCAAGATTAAGCAATGGAGCTTAGATAATCCTGATATTAATTAGGAATATGTAGAGACGCAAAATCTTGCGTCTCTGAGGTGGTGGATATAAATACAGAATTATCGTCGGGATGTTGGAAGATTGGAGTATCTCGATTTATATTCATTATTTGTTTTTTGTTTATGCACTAGACGCATGATTATGCGTCTCTACATTAATTAAGAAATTGAAATGCGGATATGTATCCGGGTGGGAGTATTAGATCTGTTTATTTGCTTTGCATTTGCAAAAATGTTACTATAATAAATATATTAATAACCTATTCTAGATCGGGGAGATGTTATGCCTATAGATTCGACAATTGCTGTAGAAATTTTGCGTAAGCAAAGAGAGGAGAAGGAAGCTTTGGACCAGCTCATATCTGGCGAAGCTGCAGGCCCTGAAGAATGGGCTGGTATTTGTAAAAATAATTTAGAATATATTACCGGGATATTAAGCAGGCATGGTTGGCCTAGGGCTGATTTATTTGTAGATCAAGAATTAGGCGCGGTAGTTGAGTATGCGGCTTGGATGTGCGTGCAGCATGGTGATGCTAATAATATGGATTTATCACGCGCCCTTGCTGGTGATGCTGGTAATGAAGCGGTAATAGATAGTTTGAAGGCAAGTAAAGCAGGATTATTTGCAGATTTAGATAAAACTATTACCTTACAGGAAAGCTGCTTATCTGTAATGCAGAGAGATGGTGCTGCTAGTCATCATATAGCATTTGCTACAGATAGAATTGCTAGAAATAAAGGGGAGCCACAAATATATGGTACGCAATCTGTGCCAAATCCTTTAGCACCAGCTATGATTAATCAGCTAGCTAATCCGGAAGCAATAGAAGAACGAAGAGCTTTGATGGGTTTAGATTCATATGCTCAGCATAATGCTGTAAAAGATGCAGTGGCACGTGAAGAAGTAAGTCCTGAGATGATTTTGCCACCAGTAATTAGAGCAAAGCCTGCTATCTCTGCATATAAAAGTGGAGTGACTGCTTTGGAAGGATTTGAAGTAAAGCCTAATAAAAAAATATTATTTTATGATTTTGATAAAAAGGTAGATTTCGAACGCCTTGTGCCCAGTGTTAATTTAGCTGGATATGAGGTTGAAGTTTTTTACCCAGATTCCCCAGAAGCATTAGCAGGTAAATTATTAGAGGTAGTTAATAGCTCTGAATATGAAGTGGTTGCTAATTTCAGTGGAGGTAGTGGCGAGCATATGGAAGCTGTGAATATAATGCAGGCATCTATAAATAGAGGGGAAAGTAGTTTGCCCGATAGAAGTGATATGAGATTTCTAGTTTTCTCTGATGCCGATAAGATAGGCCGTTTTTTTTCTTACGAAGGTGTTGGTCAAGCATTTTTGGTTGGGCCAATACATCATTTTAATCCGGAGAAATATCCTGATAATCATGCAGCTTTGCTTAATATTTTAGATGCAAGACAGCAAAGAGATTTTACTCTAGACTTAGAGGCGGTTAATGCAGCGGCGCAAATATATAATGGAGCTATAGACGGAGTAATTCACGGAGGAAGTACTGAATCAATTATGCAGGATAGAGGAGGGTTCTTAAGGGATGTTAATCCTAGAGATGGTATTGCAGATATTTTATTTTTAGACAACCCTACTGGTTTGGCTGAAATAGACAGGCTCTTGCATCATGCTCAGGATAACGGCATGCTAGGTTCTTACAAAGCGATAGTGCTATCTAAATTTACAGGTGAGAGTGAAAAAATCTCAATTGAAGATATTGAAGCTGTATGTAATAAATATTCTGTAGCAGTCCCAGTATTTTATGGTTATCCACAAGGTCATCGTTATCGTGGAGGAAATCCAGAAAGGGGACAAGAATTTGTACCTCTGCCATTGCATACAGCTTGTAGTTTAAATTGCAGGGATGGTATTGTGAAAATGGAGGTAAGGCCAAAAGATAGCGCATTAGCAGCTTTGGCTGAGAAGGTTAAAGCTCGAAATAAATCTGAAGAGTTTGTAGATGTTGATTTGCCTAATATGACCAGTGCATACCAGGCAACAAAATATGATATTGGTATAATTGTGCCATTAGATAATCCTTTTCTGCGTGCTGAAATGTCGCGTGCTTCAAATATTGCCGCAGCTAATCCTTTGCTATTACCTGGAAGTGAGAAGCAAGATTTACAAGTGGTTTTGCCTGATCTGAGTCATGCTCCTTTTGATATTACCCCGGAGGAATATGGAGGTTTTTATGTTGTGAATATAAGGCAGGCCATACATGGTGCAGCTTTATCTGGATGGATAGATAATGTTAAAGCCATTACATTTCATATTGCTGATGCTCAGATATCGGAATCTTTAATCCATGAGGTAGACGATATTTTGAAAGATATTTTTCCTGATATAGAATTTGCTATAAAATCTCAATCTGAATTAGTACATCCATTAACAGAGAAATGGCAGAAAGATGCAGCTGATAAAATAAGGGCTCCTGATGATATCCCGCATCATCAGAAAGCTACGCTTTCGTCTATTCTTAAAAATGAAGATCTAACTTCTTTAACTGGGGCAAGAATGTCTGAGGAGACGGCAAGTACTCAGAGATCTTGGGCAAAATTAATTCGAAGTGAAGAGGCAGCTAAGGGGGAGGGAAAAGAGGATGATGGCCGAGGTAGAAGTTAGGCGCTCTCACCAGAATTACTGTATACAGAAATCTCTCTTACTATCCGGGAGGAGAACCTTGTCCTGCAGATAAGTTGCATTTAAGTTACGGTAGTGCATATTAGTTTGGATTGTTTTTAATGATTTGATTGATGTGCATGGCTTGGTATAAATCTTTGGCTTTATTTATTGTGATAACCTTTCTGCTCTCTACTGTGAGTGCGGTTAGTAATTCAGGGCATCATGTTAATGTGATGAGTGTCCCAGAGGGAGAGAAGTTTTTTATTTGGGATGTAAGTGGTGACCAAATTGGGCTCAATAGTGCTCCATCTATTGTTAGTTTAGATTTGGGTAATGGCTCTGTAAATATGGCAAATTATTTGGTAAAATATAAATTTGCAGGACATAAATCTAATAAATCTAGATCAGATTTGGATAATTGGTATTGGAGTAATATTATCTTTGGAGGCTTGGATGGTGTCATCATTCTTGATCCTAAAACGGGTGAAATGTATAAATCATTGGATGATAAAAATATTAAAAATCTAATAGGCTTATAAATTATTATTTTACTTAGAAACCTAATTCAAAGATAAGGATAGAAGCAGTTGCAAGTAAAAAACATCTATATATCATGGCGAACTTGCTGGGCAGAATAGTCTGGTACCTAATATGAATGGAGGGGTGGCCGAGCGGCTGAAGGCGACGGTTTGCTAAACCGTTATACGGGTTTTCCCCGTATCGAGGGTTCGAATCCCTTCCCTTCCACCATATTATAAAAAAAGGCCCCGTTAAAGGGGCCTTTTTTTATAATATGGCAGGGTAGGCTTGGATAGAAGCCGGTCCCGAGGCTGTCCATGCGTCCTTATATCTTTTGCATATATAGTTTCTTTTGCCCTGGATACTCTCAAATATCGTCTACATAATAAATTTGACCAATATACGAACCTCATTCCATTTTATTTAACAAATAAAATGGAATAAAGCTATGCACGAGAAATTAACTAAATCTCAGCAAGAAATGTTTGATCTTTTTCAAAGGCATGTAAATGCCGAATTAGAAGGGGATTTGGACACTACAATGGATACTATGTCTGATAATCCGCATTTGCATAATATTGTAGTAAATATGGGTGTCTCAGATAAGGTCGGTGTGCGTAAATTTTATGCAGATCATTTGGTGGGTAAGTTTTTTCCGCCTGATGTTGAGATGAATGTGTTATCAAGAACTATTGGCATAAATCTTATCTAAGAAATCCGGATTAGTTTTAGCTAGTCCTTCACTTCTTACACAAAATGTCTAATCAGAAAATATTCAATTAAAATCCCATTTATAAATGGGATTTGGTATTATGTGCCTGCCAATAATATAGATTGAGGATTTAATGAGGTGGATATTGAGTTATAAAATCATGCAGAGAGCTGTCCTTAGATTTACTCTTTTGAATTCGAGAAGGTTATTGATTTGCAGTTATGAGTCTTAAAAATTTATCTTTAGGATGGCTTTGAGACGCAAAATTTTGCGTCTCTACAGATATTTATAGGACTACGTCAAACTTGATCTGAATCTTTCTTTTACGTTGTAAAGATTCTTTCTTTTTTCTTCTTTGTTTATCTGATATAGTTTCGAAATGTTTTTTGTTTTTTAAAGCTCTAAAAACACCTTCTCTTTGCATTTTTCTTTTTAAAGCTCTAAGAGCGGCTTCTATATTGTTATCCTTGACTAAAACTTGTAGCATATGACCTTAAATTAATTACATTTCAGCAACTCTTACTAAAACAATTGTGGGAGATAGTCAAGAAAAACCTGTATGTTATTCCTTATTTGTTTTTGTTTATGGGCCAGACGCATGATGATGCGTCTCTATATTAATTAAGAAAATTGTAGAGACGCAAAATCTTGCGTCTCTGAGGTGGTTGATACAAATGCATAATTATCCTCGAGAGGTTGGACGATGGGAGTATTTCGATTTATATTCCTTATTTGTTTTTGTTTATGGACCAGATGCATGATAATCCGTCTCTACGTATCGGAGCTTGCTGCTATGCATATAAAGCAGTAATTAGACTTAGATTTTTTGATAAGTTTATTGATGATTTTAAATGTACTGCCAGTTGTCATGATGTCATCAAAGACAAGCAAGTTACTATAAGTTAGATTCGCGTATTGCTTATTAATTGCAAAAGATTTGCTGAGATTATGCTGTCTTTTTGATTTGGGTAGTGAAGATTGAGGTTTGGTATATTTAGTTTTTATAAAGTAATTTGGAATTAAAGTGATGCCAAGTTTTTTGGCAATAATGGTGCAAATTTCTAAATTATGATTAAAGCCTTTTTTTATATATCTGATATTATTGCTGGGAATGAAGACTAGATATTGGGGAGTTAAATTAAAATAATTAATTATTTGAATAGCTAGATTTGCAAGTAAAATACAGAGATTGATATGGTGGTTAAATTTATAGCTTATCAACAAACTCCTGATGAGATCATCATAGAGGCAGGCGTAGTAAATTTTTTGATGATGCTTTAGTTGAAATTCTGGGGTAACATTTAATTCTAAATAGCATGTGCTACATAAGCAATTAGCATTTGCAGTTTTGATATTGCAGTTAATACAATTAGTCTTAATTAACAGATAGTAAATCCATACTAGTGGCTTGACTAAGTAGAATAGTTGATCTTGATGCTCTGGATTGAGTTTTGCGAGCTTGGGCAAAAATTATTTAATTATCACTAAAGAAAATTTGATCAAACTGCACAAAAATAGATTGTAAATTATTCTGATTAAAGAATATAGTGGAATCCTTTTCGCGCTTTATTGCTAAGCTGAATTCTGTAGAATCTGCCTCTTTATTGCTATTTATATAGTTGGCAAATTTTGCAGATTTTTTTGTAAAATCATCTACTTTCATATTGTAAATTGTATGGAATTTTGCATTTTTGATATACTGAGGTGCAACAGTATCTGAAACCATAGATTCATGGATCTTGCTAATGAAAAAATTGATGTTTGATAGATAAATATTAACGCTACCAGTTGGAACTATATCAAGATTTGAGTTGTTTAAATTGGCTGTAACTACAGCAGAATAACTATCATTAACAACATTTAGTTTTTTGATTTTCAGAGTATTATTAACGCCAGTAGTTAAGGTGCCTTTATAGGTGATATCAAGGTTAATATTAGTGGTAAAATTATCGATAATTTTATCGTTATCATCATAAGCCTTAATTACTTGCTCTACCTCAATATTTACGATTTTATTAAAACCTAAATTATTATAGTTAAAATATAACTTATTGCTATCGAATGATATGGCATTAGATAAACTCTCTGCTGAGAGGGTAATGACGTTAGACTTTAAATCAAATGACCTATTAGTTATCTCGCCAGTTTCTTCATGTTTTGCATAGGTGTATATGAGTAGAGGGTCTTTCTTGAATCCTAGATGTATCTCTGATGGCTCCTCAGGTGAGCTTAATATTGATTTCTTTGGCAGGGATATGTTGAAAATATCATCCATATGAGTGATAGTAATATCATCCTGACCTTTGATAATCCATAACATATTGTTATTTTTGCCTATACCGCTGACGGTTAACGATATCTCAGGTTTTGTTATAGTAGTTTCAGACAAGCTATTGTCAAATTTGATTACAAGTTTAGGACTTTTTACAATTAAGCTGCTGTCAATTTTGCGTAAGACTATATTGCTTGCAGAAATTTGTGATGGTGCAAAAACATTATCTGTGATAAAATCATCGTAAGTAATGCGATAGCCATTTTGTGCAATTGCCTCAACTAAATGAGTTTCAGCTTTTGACCGAAAAAAATTCTTTGCGGTAAAACCTAAATATCCAACAATTACGGCAAAGGCTAATATTAAAATGGCAAGAATGAGTTTTTTCTTACCCTTTGTTTGTAATTTTTTCAGCATCTATATTTCTTGTTTGGGATGGAACGGTAATAGTTAAACCATCTAAGTCATCAGACATAATGATTTGGCAACCAAGCCTTGATGTCGTAGTGACGCCAAATGCTAGGTCTAGCATATCTTCTTCTTCTTCGGAAGCCTCGCCAAGTTTTGCAAAATCTTGATCATTTACAATAATATGGCATGTAGAGCAAGCAAGAGAACCTTCACAAGCTCCTTCTAGGTCTATATTATTTTGATGAGCTATCTCTAAAATAGATAATCCATTTGGAACATCTAAAGTTTTATTTTCTCCATTTTCTACGAATGTGATTTTGGGCATATTATTTAACTATTATTGTTATCTTCATTTGAAGAGTTTTCTTTATGTAGGATTCTCTCCAATTCTTCAAGTTTTTTTCCAGATAGAGAGTTAGAAATTTTTTCTATTTTATCGTGAATCAATTTTGTGAGTAAGGCTTTACTATTATCATGCAAGATTGAGAGCTCAGTTAACTCGCTACAATCTTGAAAATTTGTAGTGAGTTTTTGTATTTCAGTTTCAAGTGCAGATATCTCAGATTTGTTGAATAAATCAAAATCCTGGGAGATAATATTTTTGAGTGAGTTAATATGCTCATCAATTTGAATTTTAAATTTATTTAATTGTCTAAGAAGCATATCTTCTTTGGCATGCTGATAACTCTCCTTTAGCATATCTTCGATCTGAGTTAAGTTTAAGCCATAGGTTGGCTTTACTTCAACTATTTGCTGCTTTCCTGTTGTTTGCTCTTTTGCCGCAATAGTCAAAATTCCATCACGGTCAATCTTAAATGTAATCTGAATTCTTGCCTTCCCAGCTGGCATTAATGGCATGTCTGTTAATTCAAAGTAGGCTAAAGAACGATTCTGATTAACTATTTCTCGTTCGCCTTGTAAGATATGAATTAATAAATTCTTTTGATTATCTTTATGGGTAGTAAATTCTTGGGTCATTGAAACCGGTATGGGTGTATTTCTAGGTACAATTTTTTCAACTAATCCTCCCATAGTTTCTATCCCCAGTGACAGCGGTATGACGTCAATCAATAAATTATTTGAACCATTACAAAGAGCATTTGCTTGTATAGCAGCGCCATAGCTTACAATTAATTCTGGATCAAGTTTGGTTAATGGTTTTTTGGCAAAACGTGCTTTTATTTTTTGCGACACTAATGGAACTTTAGTTGAGCCACCAACTAATATAATTTCTTCTAAGTCTTTTATATCTTGCTTAGCTGCTTTTAGCGCCGATGCAAATAATTCTATAGACTCGTCAACTAAATCAGAAATTAGACTTTCAAACTTTTCTAAAGTAATTGATAATTGGTAATCCAGATCGCGAAAGATAAGGTGTTGGGTAAAATCATCATGATCAGATAAGTATATTTTTGCATGACGTGCAAGGGCCATTAATGCTGAAATTTCACTATGAGTTAAATCTTCAAAAGAGTATTCGTGAAAATATTTGTCGATAAAGTGATCGGCAATTTTGAAGTCAAAATCATCGCCACCCAATTGATTATCGCCAGCAGTTGCAACTACCCTAAATACACCTTGTTTCATCTCAACGATTGAGGTGTCAAATGTACCGCCTCCTAAATCATAAATACCATAAAACCCTTCCGCCTCCTCATCTAATCCGTAAGCAAGCGCCGCGGCAGTTGGTTCGTTAATTAATCTGAGTACTTCAAGTGCAGCAAGCTTAGCTGCCTGGATTGTGGCATTACGCGCGGCATCATCAAAATATGCTGGTACGGTAATTACGCATTTGCTGATGTCCAAAATGCCTAATTCCTTAATAGCCAATTGTTTTATCTTGGCTAAAATATGTGATGAGAGCTCAATAGGTGTGATAGTTTTGTTATCGGCTAATTTTAAATGAATAATATTGGTGTTATCTTTCGTGTGATCAATTAGGCCCTTAAATCTTTCGTAATCATCGCCTAAATCATCGACACCTTTTCCCATTAAGCGTTTGATAGATTCAAAAGTAATGGAGTGCTTGTTAACCTCGGCACCTCCGACAATAATATTGCCGTCTATGAATGAGACAATGGATGGTATTAGAGGGTTGTCATTATGCTTGATAACTCGAATAGAATCATCATGACAATATGCGCAAACAGAATTAGTTGTGCCTAGGTCTATACCAATTGCATACTCAAAACTGGGCTCAGGTTTTTTTTCTAGCGGATCATCAATATCGAGTAATTGCATTGGTCTTTTTTAATAATGTTTTAATTATGATATGTGTTAGAGGCTCTTTGATAGTATTTTAATTTAATTGTGTCAATTGCGGCTTGATTATAATTTTTCTCTTTAAAATCATTTGCGATGTTTAATAATAATGCGCTGATTTTGCCACTTATTTCTTGTGCAAATATTATCTGATCTTCATCATTGTTAATTTTGGATTGCAATTCATTTAAATCCATAATCTCATCAAGAAAGTCAGGTGACTCGGTGAAGTATTTTTGGGCATTAAGATCAACATCAATATTATATAAACTTAGTATATATTTGCTGCGGGATAGAGGATCTTGTAAAATATTATAAGCAACATTTAGATAGCTTGAGGCATTTAAAGCTAGGGTTTGCTCTATTTCTGATTTCTTGACAAACAAGTCTGGATGGACTTTGCTTTGCATATCAATATACCTGTTTTTACAGTCCGCTAGGTCAATGTCGAAGGTGATGGGATAGCCAAACTTGCTAAAAAAATTAGTGCTAGCTGTTAAGATTTTATTGCAATCCTGGCAGAAAAGTAGATGTGCTTCATTTTGATGTCGACAAAAGAAACAAATAGTCACCTTACGATCTGCATCAGACATAGAATGATTCTCCACAACCACAACGACCTTTCTCATTTGGGTTTTTAAAGATAAAACCAGATTCAATAATAGTGTCATTATCAGATTTTTTGACCTGAAAATCCATTGTGGTATTAAAAATGAATAATGATATTTTTGGATCAATAAAAACATTTACTATCTCATTATCAGCCAGCTCGTCATATGCAGTAATATTATCCTCTAATGCATATTCAATGTTGTATGTTAGACCTGAGCATCCTTTAGTTTTGAGACCAATCTTGATACCATAGCAAATATTGTCAGGATTTGCTTCAGAACGTTTACTCACCCTTTGTATAATCTCTTGTGTAGCCTCGTCTGTAAGAGCCAAGTAATCTACTACTTTGTTATTATAGGGTGCTTTAGATATATTATAATTAGTCATTTGCTCCATCATTTTTAGTTCGGTAATCAGCAATAGCTGCCTTGATAGCATCTTCAGCTAATACAGAGCAGTGAATTTTAACAGGAGGTAGGGCAAGCTCTTCGACAATCTCAGAGTTTTTAATCTTTGTTGCATCATCAAGAGTTTTACCTGTTAATAATTCTGTAACAAAAGAGCTTGAAGCAATCGCTGAGCCGCAACCAAAAGTTTTGAATTTAGCATCTTTGATAATTCCATCTTCAACTTCGATCTGCAATTTCATTACATCGCCACATGCTGGTGCTCCAACAAGGCCTGTACCAACTGTTTTTTTTGTTTTATCTAAACTTCCAACGTTGCGTGGGTTTTCGTAATGATCTAATAATTTTTTGCTATATGCCATTTCTTTACCTATAAATAATTAATTAATGCTCGGACCATTGGATTTTTTCAAGATCAACGCCTTCTTGCACCATCTCCCATAGAGGGCTTAGATGCCTAAGTTTGTTTATTGCACTGATGATTAAATCTGCAGAATAATCCATTTCTTCTTCGGTGGTAAATCGGCCAATACCAAACCTGATGGATGAATGGGCCATCTCCTCCCTAACTCCAAGAGCTTTTAAGACATAAGAAGGCTCTAGTGATGATGAGGTGCAAGCTGATCCAGATGATACGGCCAGATCTTTAATAGCCATCATTAAGGACTCACCTTCTATATAAGCAAATGAGATATTTAGATTACCAGGATATCTCTGCTTGGCATCACCATTGATTAATATGTCTGGAATATTATCAGCAAGTTTTTTATAAAATTTATCAGCGAGATTACTAACATGCATGCTATCTATTTTCATATTGTCTTTTGCAAGTTCTGCAGCTTTCCCAAATCCGGCAATTAGAGCAGTTGGAAGCGTCCCAGAGCGCATACCTCGCTCTTGTCCACCGCCAGATATTAATGGCACTAGCCTGATTCTAGGTTTGCGCCTGACATACAAAGCTCCGATACCTTTTGGACCATAAATTTTATGAGCTGATATACTCATAAGATCAATATTCATCTCATCAACATTAAGTGGGATCTTGCCGAAAGCTTGAGCGCAGTCAGTATGAAAATAAATACCATGCTCCTTGCATATCTTGCCAATTTCTGTGATAGGCTGAATAACTCCTATTTCATTATTGACGGCCATGATAGAAATTATAGATGTTTTTTTAGTAATAGCTGACTTAAGTTTTTCAAGATCCACTATACCATTTTTTTGTACTGGTAAGAAAGTCGTGTCAAAACCTCTTTGCTCTAAATAACGCACGGATTCCAAAACGCATTTATGCTCTGTAGTTAGAGTGATAACGTGGTTTTTCTGTTCTTTGTAAAATTCTGCAACACCTTTAATGGCAAGATTATTGGATTCAGTTGCACCTGAGGTGAAGATAATCTCTTTTGGATTAGCTCCAATTAGACTAGCAATTTGTTCGCGCGCTATATCGACAGCTTCTTCGGCAGTCCAGCCAAAAGAATGACTTCTTGAATGCGGGTTGCCAAAGCTTTCTGTTAAATAAGGCATCATTGCCTCTAGGGCTTTTGGATCAAGCGGTGTTGTTGATTGGTAATCTAGATAGATAGGCGTTTTAACTAGCTTGTTCATATTTCTTTATATTTTGACAATAATTATTATATTTTTCTGATAAGTTTGCGATTGAAACAGATTGTAAATAACTGGTTACATGGTTGCTAAAATCTTCCAGAAAAAAATGACTTGAGCATTTGGGATGGTTACGACCGGTACAAGAGATTTGGCCATTACAAGATGTTATTCGGCATGATTCATCAACGGCTTTAAATACATCGATTAAATATAGATCTTGTGGATCACTAGTTAATAAATAACCGCCTCCAGGACCTTTTACGGATTTTACAATTGCTGCTTTTTTTAATTCAGAAAAAATTTGCTCCAAGAAGCTTAAAGTAACATTCTGGCGCTTAGCAATTTTTTGTAAAGATTTAGGCAGCGTTAGATCGTCGCCCGCAATATCAATTAAGGCTCTGATGGCGTAATTTGTTTTGGCAGTTAATTGCATAGCAAGCTGGTTGACTTTAATGTTAGTTATTAATAAGATGCCTCTTTATATTAATACAAATATTAATACAAAGACCTACTAACTTAGTCAACTATTTAGTTTGTAATTAACATTAATGGATGTAAAGCGATAATGCCAGAAATAATTTTCAACGGACCTTCTGGGCGATTAGAGGCCAGATATTATCATAGTAAAGAGCCAAAAGCACCTGTTGCTTTAGTATTGCACCCACACCCGCTTCATGGCGGTACGATGAATAATAAAGTCGTTTACTCATTATTTAGAGCGCTAGTTAATAATGGTTTTTCGGTACTGAGATTTAATTTTCGAGGTGTTGGTAAGTCGCAAGGTGCATATGATGATGGTGTTGGTGAGCTTGAAGATGCCACTTGTGCGATGGATTGGGTACAGGATCAAAACCCTGATGCGGGGATTTATTGGATTGCTGGCTTTTCATTTGGTGCGTGGGTTGCAATGCAGTTAATGATGCGTCGCCCTGAGATTATGAGCTTTATCTCTGTATCACCACCAGCTAATAAATATGATTTTTCATTTTTGTCACCATGCACAGCTTCCGGTCTGGTGGTGCAAGGCGCTAAGGACACAATTGTTCCAGAAAAGCATGCTGCAAATTTAGCTGATAAATTAGCTATGCAGAAAAATATAGAAATAGAGTATAAAGTAATAGAGAAGGCGGATCATTTTTTCCGTGATCAAATGAGCTTGCTGGATAATATTTTTACAGAATTTATCGAAGAGAGATTAGCTGCAGATAGAGGTATCGCAAGTAAAAGACGTGTCGGCAAAAGGCGCCGTAAATCTCGCAAAACTAAAGTTAAACCAGATTAAAAATTTCATAGGGTTCGGCGCAGAATAAAAAATAAATTTAATATTTTTTTAAACAAAGAATCGTAGGGGCGGTGTCCTCCCGCCCAGGAAACATCGATATTTCTCTACCAAGGGCAGGAGGATCACGCCTCTACGCAATTTCGGTTATAATTACATCCAGTTTTATATCATGATCTTCGGCAGGAAGCAGTGTTTCGCTTTTTTGCAAGTTAGATGCAATCCCAACTTTTAAGATATTTGTATTTTCTGCAAAATACCTATCGTAATAACCACCACCATAACCAAGGCGGAATAGATTGTCGTCAAAGGCAATTAAGGGGGTGATGATGATCTCTGGAATAATTATGCTTTCTTTATCTTCGGGTGGTTCTAAAAACTTGAATTTCTTGTTTAATACTAAATTTGTAGGTTCTAGATCCCAATTATAAAAACAGATTTTGCTACCATTGATTCTCGGTAGAGAGATTTTTTTATTGTGATGCAGATATGGTAAAATGGCAAGAACATCAATCTCATTATTGATGGGGCAATATAATCCTATATTTGTATAGTTTTGTTTAGATAGGAACAGATCTAAGTTTACTATGATAGAAGCTATATCAATATTAGATTTTTGTCTGAGGGTAAGGAATTTTTGTCTTAAGGGTGTTTTGATATCGCTTTTCATATAGAGAAATAATTACGAGAAGAGGCATGAAAAAGAACCGCTTGGCCGTCGGTTTTAGCTCTTAAAGACCCTTTTTTGAAAAAGGCGCAAACTATGTGCTAAGACCACGATCTTAACAGAGATAGCTTCCTGTTTGAGACATAATTGTCGGCCCCGAGAAATAAAAACCTGAATCAAACCAAGCAGTATAGAAATAATTTAGCTTAATTATTCTTATTTTGCAAGACGCTTATATATGATAAAAGGGAGTCGATCTTTTGGATAGAATTATCGATGGTAGATTTCGTGTTATTGTTTTTA
Source organism: Rickettsiales bacterium (assembly GCA_018659145.1). Classification (GTDB taxonomy): domain Bacteria; phylum Pseudomonadota; class Alphaproteobacteria; order Rickettsiales; family JABIRX01; genus JADHOX01. The sequence continues at coordinate 4,863 of JABJNB010000041.1, read as the reverse complement.
CCATATTGTTTCTTTAGGCTAAATACTTCGTCTTGTAATACGAGTAGCATGATGATAAAAATTAATTCTCTGTCGGCTTTAGGGCCGAATTTTTCAAACAAATCTACGCATTTATCGTTAATTAATTCGCTAAGTTCAATTAGGTGATTATCTTCTCCTTCGTTGCATGAAATTTTATATTTCTTGTTACCGACTTCGATTTCAACGATATTCATTTATTTTTTCTTTGTTAAATTGGTTAAAAAATTTTTTAGAATTTGGTGACCATGTTCAGAAGCGATGCTTTCTGGATGAAATTGTACTGACTCTAGAGGGAGTCGTTTATGTCTTATTGCCATGATCTCACTTTTATCTTCAGTGGTTGCGCTAATGATAAAGTCTGGATGTAGCGTTGCTTTATCAATTACAAGTGAATGATAGCGTGTAGCTTTAAAAAGATTTGGCAAGTCTTTAAAACAGCCTTTGCCATCATGGGAGATATTAGAAGTTTTGCCATGAACTGGAGCTGCGTTTTTTATAATTGTTGCTCCAAATACTTCAGCTATTGCTTGATGACCGAGGCAGATACCAAAGAATGGAATAGTTTGATGGAATTCAGCTAAAATTTCTAGGCATTGTCCAGCATGACGAGGGTCTGATGGTCCTGGGGAAATGAATATGGCTTTATACTTTCCACTACTTATTTGTGACTTATTTATTTGATCATTGCGGACAATTTCGCATTCTTCATCTATATCAGCCAGGTAATGGACGATATTGAAGGTAAAGCTGTCATAATTATCAATTAGCAGAATCATCAAAGTATTTTGTTGTAATTAAATAAATAAAAATTACCGATAACAGTAAGTCCAAAATATTATGGGCACTATAAGTTTCTAGGCAATAGTTATGATCGATAATCTTCTAAATAAATATATTGAAAAAGGCAATGCATTACAGAAATCAATATTCATCAATAATTTTAAAGATTTATACAAACTAGATATATTCAAGCCTGGTCTGGATCTTATATTAAGTGAGTCTGAAATTGGTAATGTAACATTTGAGCTAAATATTATAGATGATTTAGTGCAACTGAGAGGTTGCTGTTTAACGCATGAGCGTAATGTTTTTAACAAAGTGTTAAATACCTTTGTTAAAACTTATAAACATAAAATAACGCTGCAGAAATTAAATGTTGGCGTGTTAATGCATGAGATGGCTCATGCGTTGGAAAAACAGGGGCGCATTAGCCTTTCCCAGGGGTTTGATCAGGCTATAGGAAATGATCTAAAGGGCATAGGCTCAGCGCCCCATACTATTAAATATGCCGTAGATAAAATTATGTATCAGGATCTGAAGTTATATCCGGAGAATCAGCAATCCTCAGAATTATTTGCACGATTGTTTCAGATGCTCGCTATGTCAAAAGAGATTGGTCATTTTGATGATGAATTCCAATTCAGGGTTAGTGATTGTGAGGAGTTTTTTAAAAGTAGTACAATGTGGATAAGGGATGTTTTTAATGTGGCGGCAGGTGCAAGAGTTGCTGATTATATCTCAAGCCAAACTGCAAAAATTAAATTCACAGAAGCTAATACGCGTTTTACCAGAAAATTTACAACAGAAAGTGAAAAGAAGTCTTGGAGCAGTGGAGCTAGCTCCAAGATTAAATCTAATTTTGAAGATTAGAATTTAATTAAAGCTATAAATAATGAGGCCAAAATTAACATTGTACCTACTTGCCATTTTATAGTGGAGATTTTGGATTCTGCTATATCAGTTCTTAATATTTGAATGTCATATTTTAATTCTGATTTTACATCTGCGATCTCAGACCTAACATCTGTAATATCAGACCTAACATCTGCAACATCAGATTTAGTCGATAATCTATCTTCCATATCTTTATGTGAGATCATAGCATCTTGATTTTTCTTAAGGATATTACTCAAAGCTTCGGCTTGAATGTCGGTAAATTTAAATTTCTTGAAATATTTGCTAACAGCTAAAGTATTTAGAATATCGAGGTTGTTAATTGAAGTGTGCGCGTTTGTCATGCGTAATTTTTCATTAGACATGGATATGTGTTTATATTCCATAGAAGTGAAAGTCAAGGCAGGTCTTTTAAAGACCACTTGCATAATTGGATAAATCAAATTAGGTTCTTAAAAAATAGTAGAAAAAATGTCTATAGGAATTTGGCAATTAGTTTTAATCTTAGCAATTATTTTAATCATCTTTGGTGGTGGTAAAATTCCGCGTTTATTAGGTGATTTTGGTAAGGGTATCAAAAATTTCAAGAAAGAAGTAAAGCCAGAAATTGCAGACGAAAATTCAGAAAAAGAAAAAGAATAAATTATTAGCCGCCATAGCTCAGTGGTAGAGCGTCTCATTGGTAATGAGGAGGTCGCAGGTTCAATCCTTGCTGGTGGCACCACTCTTCTCACCCTCAGACTGTGTCATAATGTAATTGCAAAGCCTTTACCATTAAAGACATGTATTGTTATAAAATATTCTTTTCGAGAAACTGCTTTCGCAGTTATATTGCGACCTAACCTAATAGCTGAGTAAAAAAGTAATTTATTTATTTGCATAATTGCTGATGTAATGGTTTATTATGTTAAAAGACCTCTGCATAAAAGCAGTTCTTATCTATAATCACCCTAAAAGTTCATACTATGATCCTCATGAACATAGGTTCATTGCTGTTATCATATTTCTCTTTTGGGCGCCTATAGATAAAGATTACTATTATGCTAGAATCTTGTTAAGGCATTATATATCCCATGATGTCGGTATTAATTACGCAATAATGCAGGAAAATAGAGATGGTAGATATTGAAATAACGGATGAATTTGAAGATGTTTTTAATATCTTGGAAAATACATCCCAGCATGTATTTTTAAGTGGCAAGGCGGGGACAGGTAAATCTACATTTTTAGAATATTTTCGTAAGAATACTGAAAAAAATGTTGTTGTTGTGGCGCCAACAGGAGTGGCTGCTATTAATGTATCGGGCCAAACTATTCATTCATTTTTTAAATTCAAACCCTGGTTTACAGAGCCAGGCACGCTTCCAAAGATAAGGGCTGATCAGAGAAAAATATATCGGGCTATTGATATTTTGGTGATTGATGAGATCTCGATGGTGAGAGCTGACTTATTTGATCAGATTGAATTGTTTATGAGGCGTTTTGGCAAAGTATCCGGTGCTCCATTTGGCGGTTGTCAGATTTGTATTATTGGTGATATGTATCAATTGCCACCAATAGTTACAAGGCAAGATAGTGAGGTTTTTTATGATTATTATGAGACGCCTTATTTCTTTAGCTCGAAAACTTACCAAGTGGAAGCTCGGCAATTTGTGAATATTAATTTAACTAAAATTTTTCGTCAATCGGAAGGCGAGTTTATTGATGTCCTAAATAAAATACGTGATGGCCAGCTTAGTTCTAATGAGCTTAGTTGGTTTAATCAAAAATGTGGCATGAGGGAAATGAGTGAGGATAGTAATCCTATCATCCTTACGGCCACTAATTATTTGGCTGATCGAACTAATCAGGCTAGATTAAAGAGTTTACCAGGAGAGGTTTTTACCTATAAGGGAAAAGCCAAAGGTAGTTTTGAGAAGGATGAAAAGCGTTTGCCCGCTGCTTTGGACTTGGAGCTTAAGGTTGGTGCTCAGGTGATGTTTTTACGTAATGATACAGATAAAAGATGGGCCAATGGCAGCATTGGTATTGTGAGTAAACTTACGGCTAAAATTATCTCGATTGATATTGGGGGCCGGGAAGTCAAACTTGAAAAGGAGAAATGGGAATCAATCCGCTATGAATTTGATGAGGCGCAAGATAAATTGGTAGAAGAGGTTATAGGTAGCTATGAACAATATCCACTGCAACTTGCTTGGGCAGTAACTATTCATAAAAGCCAAGGCCAGACTTTTGACGATGTGATCATTGATCTAGGCTTAGGTGCTTTTGCCTTTGGGCAAACTTATGTAGCATTGAGTCGGTGTCGTAATTTAAATGGTATTTATCTTAAAGCGCCAATGAAATTAACTGATATCAAGGTTGATGAGCGGGTGGTAGATTTTTCGCTGGAACTGATTGCTTGAGCTTTGCCCCGGGAATTAGAATTTAGTCAAAGATATAAATAAAGAGCTAAGTACTAGCATTATGCCAACCTGCCATTTTATCATTGAGACTTTTAACTCTGAAATATCTGACTTTGTATCAGACCTCAGTTCTTTAATATCAGATTTTACATCCCGAACTTCGGATCTTAATTCTTGAATCTCATCTTTGAGCTCTGATTTAACATCTTGAATCTCCGATCTGACATCTTGAATCTCCGATCTGACATCTTGAATTTCTAATTTAACATCGCCTATATCAGATTTAGTTGCTAGCCGATCTTCCATATCTTGATGTGAAATCATAGCATCTTGATTTTTCTTTAAGACGTTACTTAAAGCTTCAGCTTGAATTTCAGTAAATTTAAATTTCTTTAAATATTTACTAACAGCTAAAGTGTTTAGAATATCTAGGTTATTAATTGTGGTGTGCGAGTTTGGCATGTGTAATTTCTCATTAGACATAGTGTATATCTATATAACATGATTTTAGAGTCAATCTTAATTGCTATGGGGAATTAAATGGTATTAATCAAAATCCTGCGTTTTTTACAAATTTGACCAATATACAAAATTGCGCAGGGGCAGGTCCAAGCACCCTTGGTGGGCCTGTTGAATTTTCATTTTTTTCTAGAAAATTTTAATTTTTATAACTTTTTCGGCTTTATTGTGATTCTGGGCGCAACTATCCCTTGTCTCATATTGTTTTGGGTGGATGGTAAAGTTCGTTTAGAACAACCATTCT
>JABJNB010000040.1 GCA_018659145.1 Rickettsiales bacterium | reverse complement strand
TGTTTGTATCTAGCACCTCAAAGACGCAAGATTTTGCGTCTCTACATAATTCTATATTTCATCATCATGCGTCTGGTGAGCAACTTAAAGCAAATAAGAAATACAAATCGGAACACTCCTATCTCCCAATATTTCGACGATAATTATGTGTTTGTATCTAGCGCATCAGAGACGCAAGATTTTGCGTCTCTACATAATTTAATTAATGTATGATTTAAACCTTGAAAATTCTATCATGTTATGAAACATTTTGGCTTCGCTTAAAAATTGAGATTTATTTATGTCCACAACCTATTTCATCGCCAATTGGAAACTCAATCATAACCTTGCCAAAACTAAAGATTATATAGCTAGATTAACAAACTATCAAAACCCCAACGCCAAGTTAGTGATATGCCCTCCATATCCTCTGATTAATTTATTTGCCTCAGCAGATTTGACAACGCTTAGCTATGGGTCACAGAACATAGCAGATGAATCCTCTGGCGCATTTACCGGTGAAGTAAGTGGCGAATTACTCAAAGAGCTTGGCTGCCAATATAGCATAATTGGCCATTCAGAGCGTAGACAATTATATTTAGAAGATAATAAACAAGTCGCCAAAAAATTAGATCAAGCTTTTACAAATAATATTACACCCATTTTATGCGTGGGTGAGACACTGCAAGAACGCGAATCTGGTGATTACAAAAACATTATATCCAAGCAAATCAATTCTGCTCTTGAAGGCGCAAACATAACAACTCCATTAATAATCGCCTATGAGCCTGTTTGGGCGATTGGTACTGGACTAATCCCTAAAGACGAACAAATTGAGGAAGTTTTTTCTTTGATTTTAGATTTATTATCCAGACTAAATATAGCATCGCACAAAGTTACAATATTATATGGTGGTTCAGCTAATGCTAAAAACCTTGCTAATTTACTAAAGATTCCTAATATAGGCGGATTTTTAATAGGATCAGCTAGTTTAGAGGCTGATAATTTAATTAAAATGGCTGATTTCGTTAAATAATTTGAGGTAAAAATGGAAGCTTTTCAATCACTGCTACTTGGCATTCACATAATATGTGCAGTTTTTATTGTAATCTTAGTATTATTACAACCATCCACTGGTGATGGTAGTTTAGTATCAAGTAATGTTGGCTCGGCTGGAGGACTTGTTAAAGGACGGTCGGTAACTAGTTTTTTACAAAAATTCACTTTATTTATCGCAATCATATTCATGGCAAATGTCTTAATACTTGGCATGATTTCTCATAGAAAAGCTGATAAAGGCTCACAATTAGAGCAAGCTCTAGGAAAAGTTATGGATGAAAATAACTTAGCTGTCCCTAAAGGCGAATAATGACTAAATATATTTTTATTACAGGTGGGGTTGTATCATCGCTGGGCAAAGGTATTTGCGCTGCATCACTTGCATCTCTATTAAAATGTCATGGCTATAAAGTTAGAATTAAAAAGCTAGACCCATATTTAAATGTTGATCCGGGGACTATGAGCCCAACTCAACATGGTGAAGTATTTGTTACAGAAGATGGCGCAGAAACTGATTTAGACCTTGGTCATTACGAACGCTTTACTGGTAACAATACCAAAAAACTAGATAATGTAACCGCTGGACAGATCTACCAAAATCTACTTCGAAAAGAACGCAAAGGTGATTACCTAGGTGGCACTGTGCAAGTCATTCCTCATGTCACAAATTTAATAAAAGAATTCATTATAAGCGATATTACTGATGAAGATTTTATCATTTGTGAAATTGGTGGCACTGTAGGTGATATTGAAGGTCTGCCATTTTTTGAAGCAATTAGGCAATTAGGCAATGACCTATCAAGATTTAATGTTCTCTACATCCATGTAACCTTGGTGCCTTATATTAAGGCAGCTCAGGAATTAAAAAGTAAGCCAACTCAACATTCCGTAAAAGAATTACGCTCTATTGGTATCACACCCAACATGCTAATTTGCCGAAGCGAGAGGCCTATTACCAAGAAAGAAAAGGATAAAATAGCCCTGTTTTGTAACCTCGACCAAGCAGATGTTATTCAAGCTATCGACAAAGATAATATTTACCAAGTACCACTTGAATTAAAGGAGCAAGGCTTAGATAAGCGTGTATTGGAATATTTTCATTTGGGTATAAAGGGTGATGACATATTTTCTCAATGGCATGAGTTAGAAGATAAGATAGCTAAAACAGATAAAATTATCAATATCGCAATTGTTGGAAAATATACGAGCTTAAATGAATCTTATAAATCAATAATCGAATCCTTAGATCATGCTGGATATGAACTGGCAAGTAAGATTAATATTAAATGGGTTGATGCGCGTAAACTTGAAGATACATCCAGTTTAGAAGATGTTGATGGTATTTTAATACCAGGCGCATTTGGAATTAAGGGATCGGAAGGTAAAATGAGAGCAATCACTTTTGCACGCGAAAATTCTATACCGTTTTTAGGCATATGTTACGGCATGCAAATGGCCATTATTGAATTTGCTAATAACGTCTTAAATTTACAAAATTCTTATTCTTCAGAATTAACCAATGATGAAAATGTAAAAGGTGAACGCCTCGTAGGCCTTATGAAGGAATGGGATAAAAGCGGGAATAAAGAAGTTAGGTCGCAAAGCTCAGATTTAGGTGGTACAATGCGCCTTGGTAGCTACCCATGTCAAATTAAAGCTGGTAGCTTGGCTGAAAAAATCTATGGCTGCAATCTCATTAATGAGCGGCATCGTCATAGATATGAAGTGAATATTGCATATAAAGAGCAATTTGAAGCGAAAGGTTTAATCTTTTCTGGAATATCACCAGATGGTAATTTGCCAGAAATCATGGAAATACCAGATCATCCATTTTTCTTTGCTGTACAATTCCACCCAGAATTCAAATCCCGCCCCCTAAAACCACATCCCGCTTTCCTAGAGTTTGTCAGAAGCTGTATTAAAAATAAACAGTAGGGGCGGGGTTTTCCCGCCAGAAAACAAGTTCCGAACCAGATGATTGGATGGGAGTCAGGACACCGCCCCTACGAAAATTAAACCTCGCCCGGGGAATAAAACCAAATCCGCAGATGTTTAAGAATGCTCGCCCCCTATAACCCCTACATATTTAACAGTAACTTCTGGTAAATATGATTTAAGAAAGATTTAGGAATCGTATCAATAATTTGATTATTTTTGACTTCAGAGCTATATAATGATTCATCTATTTCATATATATCTACTAAATTATAACTACTTTTACCTATCATATTCCGACTCTTATCAAATAGCTTATAATCGATCTCAACAAATAATTTATAACTATCCGCATCACCAGATGCATTCGTTGCCACACGAGTATTACTAATTTTTATACTTGTTATTTCGCAATAATAATCATCCCCAGCCTTAGCATCTTTGGCTATGGCTAAAATACCAAAAAAAATTCTACTTTTTATTATATCACGCTTAGTCTCATTATTACTAAAAGTAAAATTAACATCCGGGTAATGATTAGCATTACCTGATAGTTTATAACCACAAGAAACTAGCATAAAACATAAAATTGCAGATATAATCCACTTAGGAGGGACTCGGTTTATCATATGATGATATTTATTATTTTCTTTGGCACAACAATCACTCTCTTAATCGAAGCTCCTTCGATTCTCTTTGCAACATCCGGCAAACTCAAAGCCTTAGACTCATATTCCTCTCTTGACGAACTAGCATCAATCTTAAATGTCGCACGTAATTTGCCATTGATTTGCACAGCAATTACAACCTCCAATTCAACTAAATACTCTTCTGCATATTCCGGCCATTGAGCTACAGATATCAAACCTTCTCCCTCTAAGGATTGCCATATAGTTTCAGCTAAGTATGGTGTAAAAGGCACTAATAATTTAGCAAAACTATAAGCAGAAAATTTAACTACACAGAGGCTCATATCATTAGCTAAATCAGCCTCTAGTAACAAATGAGAAAACTCCCTCATATGCGCCACAGCTTTATTAAAACCAAAAGTTTCAATATCATGAGAAACATGTTTTATCACTTTATGCGTGGCTCTATAAAGCTCTTTATCTCG
>JABJNB010000039.1 GCA_018659145.1 Rickettsiales bacterium | reverse complement strand
TGTTAAAGAATTTTAAGGGATAGCTTTCAACAGGCCCTAAATATGACTCACCCTGTCCTAGAATTAAAAAATCTTCATTAGATATTTTATATTTTACCATTGCTTCATTTAAATCTTTCACCGGATCATCAATTTTTTCATTAGTAAGTTGAAAAGTTCCAAAATGCATTCCTATTGATTTACCTGAATTTAAATCATTGTGAGCTATAACTGACTCTTCTGGATTCATGTGAGATTCCTTCATAAACCATCTTGGTTCATAAGCTCCAATTGGAATTAAACTTAAATCAAAATATTCAAATTGTTTCTTTGCATTCTTGAAATGGTCTGAATATCCAGTATCACCCGCAAAATAAATTTTCTTTGAGCCAAGAATAGCAAAGGCACCCCAAAGTGATTTATTGGTATCAAACAAACCTCTTTTAGACCAATGACGGGCTGGTAAAAAGACAAACTTTATATCTTTAAAGATAAATTCATCTTGCCAATCCATTTCTACAACATTCTCTTCGGTTTTCTCATTTAGATAATATTCATTACCAAGACCAAATAATATTTTCGGATCATCTCTTTTAATTAATTTATCTAATGTTTTAACGTCAAATGAGTCATAATGATTATGGCTGATCAGAATGACATCAATTTTTGGCAAATCTTCAAACCTAACGCCAGGTAACTTAACTCTTTTTGGGCCAGCAAAACTAAATGGCGAGGTTCTTTTGGAATAAACAGGATCAGTTAAAATATTAACGCCGTCAATTTGGATCAAAGTGGTTGCATGATTGATAAAGGATATACTTAATCCTTCCTTTTCAACTCTTTGGTTGGGAACTTTTTTTTGCTGAATATCAACCCATTTTGGCCAATTTTTTCTTTTAGATCCAAAGCGCCATTTTAAAAAATCTTTGAAACTACTTTGTAGCTTTGATTCATTTAGATTATAAAAAACCTTTCCATTAAAATGATCTGATTTTTTTATATCAACCTCTGGAGATCCGCAGGAAGATAGGAAGATCAAAATGACTATTGATGCTATTGCTCTTATCATATTTTAAATAGAGTGCACTTTAAGATCTTTAGCCGAAACATATTCAAGGCATTTTTGATGAGAGCTTTCTAAAATTACTTTAGGGGCAATGTCATTTTCTAAAGCCTCTTGCCATCTCAAGATGCATAAGCACCATTTATCACCAGCTTTTAAACCAGGGAAATCATATTCAGGAACTGGAGTCATAAGGTTGTTTCCCATTTTTTTGCTAAATTCTAGAAATTCATCTGTCATAATAGCACAAATTATATGCCTACCATGATCATTATGATTGGTGTTGCAAAAGCCATCCCTATAAAACCCTGTTTTTGTCTTAGAGCAACATGGTTCTAATTTTGTGCCCAAAACATTTCTAGCGTCATTGTCATTTGCTATCATAAAAGTTCTTCAATTTTATTAATTATTTTTTGCGACTCTGGCTTTGTTGCTGATGAAAACCAAGCGGCAAAATCACCATTTTTATCGATTAAATATTTATGAAAATTCCATTTAGGAGAACCAATAAATCCTGCTTGTTTATTTGCCCATAAATAAAATGGGTGGGCATCATTACCTTTTACTTTAGTGATCGACGTAAGGGGAAATGTTATTTTAAATTTTTCATCCACAAATTCCCTAACTTGTGATGTTAGGCTAAATTCTTGATTGGCGAAATCTGCTGATGGTATGCCGATTACAACTAAACCTTTATCTTTATATTTTTTATGCAACTCTTCTAAGCCCTGATATTGTGGAGTAAAGCCACATTTTGATGCAGTGTTTACAATCAAAACCACTTTGTTTTTTAAATCTGATAGGTTAATTTTATTTCCATTAATATTATCAAAAGAAAATTGGTGAGCATTTTGAATTGTCATATTAGCCATTGATTGTGAGTAAGGAGTCCATATTATTATTAATAACAATATAATTATTTTATAAAACTTCATTACTTAAATAGTTTTTTAATGTTTAATAAATTTTAGATTAACTTACATAGTGTCATTACTTCTTATCGATCTTAAAAAAATCAATATTTCCACAAGTTGGATTCCAATAAATCATTAATTAGCTTTACTCCATCATCGCTATCATTGAGGCAGGGAACAAGAGAAAACTTCTCCCCTCCAAGCTCTAAAAACAAATCTCTATATTCCATATCAACTTCTTCCAAAGTTTCTATACAGTCAGAAGCAAAGCCCGGGGTTATTACAATTAGATTCTTCACACCTTTTTCTACTAATTCTTTCAAAACATCAGCCGTATATGGCCTTAACCACTCTTTGGGTCCAAATCTAGATTGAAAGCTAATGTGATTCTCTATTTTGACTTTCTGCTTTTCCAACTCTTCATTAAATAAGCGGTTTGTTTTACGGCAGAAGCATGAATAAGGATCTCCTTTTTCAAAATATATTTTTGGGATTCCGTGATAAGAAGATAAAATTGCATCAGGCTTAAAATCTAAAGTTTTAATATGACTTTTAACGCTACTTACCAAAGATTTAATATAAACCTTATTATCAGGGTATTGGCCCACAATCCTAACTTCCGGCTGCCATCTAACTTTCTGTAAAACTCTATATATTTCATCGCATATAGTTGCTGTAGTAGCGGAACAGTATTGAGGATAGAGGGGAATGAATATTATTTTTTTACAGCCCTTTTTAATCAAATCATCAATCTTCGATTCAATTGATGGGTTGCCATAGCGCATTGCATAATCAACAATTAGATTTGGGTGCTTTTTAGTAACTGATTCTTGAAGTTTCTTGGCTTGAGATTTGGTATAAAATTTTAAAGGAGACTCATCGACGTCCTTCATCCAGATTTGTTTATATTTTTTACCGGTTGCAAAGGGGCGGAGTGGCAAAATAAAGAAAGTAAGAATCAATTTCCATAGCACTCTATTTACCTCAATAACCCTACTGTCAGACAAAAATTCTTTTAGATATTTTCTAACCGCAAAATAGCCATAACCGTCTGGCGTTCCTAGATTAAGAACTAGAGCTCCTGTTTTATCATGAATCTTTGGATGTTGGTTGGGTAGGTTGTTTTTACTCATTATTTTTAAAATTTTTATTATTATCTTTTAGAATTTCGACTTTATTGCCAAAAGGATCGGTAATATAAGTCGAGGCTGTACCATCTCTGTGAGGAGTTAATTCTCCATACACCTCGGCATTATCCTTTTCAAAAGCTATATGTGGAGGGTGCTGATCTGGAAGAACTAAAGCTAGATTAATATTTTGAAATTCTAAAAAAGCCCATGATTCATCTTGGTGCAGAATTTTAGTTTTAAAGTTCTTTACATACCAATCTACACCCTTAGATATATCCGGAACTTGAATTGCAATATGGTGAATTTTATCCATTATTCAAACTATTATTTATATTTTTATACAAATCTAATCCACTCAAAAAGGCATTCTCAACTTTTCCACCAATCAGCCAATCTCCACAAACTCCCAAATTCATACTTGGGTCAAATAAGGATTTATCACCTTCCCTAAAATTAGCATTGGCATATCTCCAGCGATGAATATTGTGGTAATTAATATTATTCAAATCGAAGTTAAGTATTTTTTTTAAGGAAGCGGTCATTTTTTGTTTTACCACTTCCAAATCCTCTTCAATATTATTATCGGCCCATTGGTTGTCAGAATTAACCACCATAGAGAATCCAACTGGCCTTTCTGGCTTGGAACTGTTTATTGATATCCAATTAATTATAGATCCCTCTACTAAGGCAGCATCAAAATCTATCTTTAAATCCTCTTTAAAGCCAAGCATTAAGGTAAAGCATCCAGTCATCTTAATATTTGATACAGTATCAAAATATTTAAAACTTTCCGGGATTAGATTGATAGCCTGATGTGATGGTATCGCTAAAACTAGATAATCAAAATTATTAAATATCTCGCCTTGAGAAGTCTTTAAAGTCCATTTGTTATCGTCGAAATCAGCCGATTCTATTTGCTTGCTTAGTAAAACATTCAAATCTTTACCTACATACTTGCACAAGCTATTCATTTGGGGTTTTGCAACAAAATACGGATCACTGCCAATGCTGGATTGCATATTAATATCGCCATCAATTATTTCTGCAAATCGACATTTCCATTCTTCAATTATATCATCCTCTTTTGCTTTTTGGCAAAATTCTTTAAATTCATCGCTTTTTGCAGTAAAGAACTGAGCGCCATGATCAAAATGAAGGTCCTCAGCTCTTCTAGTCGAGATTCTTCCGCCAATTCCTCTAGACTTATCAAAAACAGTTACTTCGTTTGAAGTTGATAACTTTTTTGCTAGTATGATTCCGGACATTCCAGCCCCTATTACTGCTATTTTTTTACTTTCTACTAACTTACTCATTATTACCTCAAATATTTAGGAACTATTTGTTTAAAAGACTTTAAATTACCAATAATTTTGTCGATATTATCATGTTTATTGCTAGCAATATTATCATATTTTAATAGCTCAACCTGATCTGGAGTTAATAGATATATTCTGAACATATTGAGTAATGTAGCTTGAATCTTTGCAATAGAAAATGGCAGGTTAATCAAAAATCTTCTCCTGCCTGTGATCTTAAGAATAAATTGCATCAACTCTTTAAAGCTTGATGTATCTGGACCATAACTTTCAAAGATTTTATTTTTGTATTTTTTGTTATCTTCAACAAGCAAGGCAATACTCTTAACTAAATCTTCAACATAAATTGGTGAAAATTTAGCTTTTCCACCTCCAATAAGAGGCAAGAAAGGTGATGTTTTTGACATTTTAGCAAATAGATTGAAAAAATTATCACAATCACCAAAAACTATACTTGGTTTTATGATATTATAATTCTTAGAATTTTTGATAATCGCCTTTTGACCATCTAATTTTGTTTGAGCGTAAATAGATGTTTTGCACGACCCTTCAATTCCTAAAGCTGAAATATGAATTAAACGCTGCTTATCAGAAATGTTTTTCGATAAAAACTCAGGGAACTTATGATGAAATTTAGAAAAATCACCTTTCTTGGCTTCAAATAATTTTCCAATCAGGTTTATAATTATATCATGATCCTTCACTAAATGTCTTACTGCATTTTCGTTAAGTACGTCAATGGCTGTAACTTGCAGACCTTTAATAAGCCCAAGCTTATCCAACGCCCTCTCTTTATCACTGCAAACAACGCAGATCTGATGCCCCTTATTACAAAGTGCATTTGTTAAGGACGATCCTATAAAGCCAGATCCGCCAAATATTAAGATTCTTTTACTCATAACTATAGATTTTGATAAAAAACTAACTTACCCTTAATTCTACACATTAGTTAAGTAAACCGCAATTTAATATGATTAACAAAACTATAATTTGGCTAAAAAATGATCTTCGTTTATCTGATAATGGAGCCTTAAGCTATGCCCACAGAAACAGTCATGAACTTTTATTTCTATATATGCTTGATGAGCCTTCTTCTATTGGCTCTGCCTCCAAGTGGTTTTTGCATAAAGCTCTTGATTCTTTCCGCAAAGATATAAAAAAAAGATATAATGCTGACTTGATAATCAAATCAGGCAAAGCAGAGCAAGTCTTAAAAGATGCAGTAAACAAATATAACATAAATTCCATAGTTTGGAATCGAGTTTACGAGCCCGAAGCAATAAAAAGAGACATTAGAATCAAGGAACATTTTAAACAAAATGATCTAGAGGTAAAAACTTTCAACAGCTCACTTCTTTTTGAACCATCTAAAATTCAAAACCTCTCCAAAAGTTATTTTAAAGTTTTTACTCCATTTTGGAGAAAATGCCTAACTCAAATTAGTCAAGTTCAAGCACCTCATAAAGTTCCAGAATCCCTATATTTGGTAAAAACAGACTCACAAGATGGATTAAACTTAGAAGATCTCAACTTACTTCCTAAAAACCCAAATTGGGCTAATAATTGGGATACCTTGTATAAAGTTAGTGAAGAAGAAGCTCATAATTTAGCTGAAGAATTTATGAGCAACAGAATGTTAAATTATAAGGATGGTAGAGACTTTCCGGCAACCAACAATACTAGCTTTTTATCACCATATCTACATTTTGGGCTTATCAGCCCTAAGCAAATTTACTTTAAGTCAATGATATTTGGTTGCAATGAAGGACTAACTAGCTTCTTAAGTGAAATTGGCTGGAGAGAATTTTCCTATCACCTACTATATCACTTCGCAGACCTGCCTACCAAAAACTTTAAACCCAAGTTTGATAACTTTGCCTGGAACAACGATCAAGAAAATTTAAAGAAATGGCAGAAAGGAATGACAGGCTTTCCTTTGATAGATGCAGGAATGAGGCAGTTATGGCAAACTGGGTGGATGCATAATAGAGTCAGAATGGTGGTTGCTTCATTTGCTACTAAAAATCTTCTAATAGATTGGAGGATCGGGCAAGAGTGGTTTTGGAATTGTTTGGTAGATGCTGATTTGGCAGCAAATTCTGCATCATGGCAATGGGTTGCTGGAAGTGGCGCTGATGCCGCTCCTTATTTTAGAATTTTTAATCCAATCACGCAAAGCCAGAAATTTGACCCAAAAGGAGAATACATTAGAAAATGGGTCCCGGAAATTGCTCATTTATCTGACAAGGAAATTCACTGCCCTATTCATAGAGATGAATACCCTGAAGCTATGATTGACCTAAAAGCCTCTAGGAATAGAGCTTTGGCAATTTACAAAAAGATTTCATAAATCTATTTCTTTGATTTTAAAATAAACTTTATTGATTCATTAGCATTATCAAAAGAGTGTTCCAATTTCTTGATTTTAGGCCCGTTGAAAGCTAGCCCTTAAAATTTGGTAGGGCCTTCTAACTAAATTGCGCCGTTAAATTAAGCAGAGATGGTAACATTAGATCAATTGATTGATCTAGCACATAGTTATCGAAATTTTAAAGAATATGGGATTTCTCAGAAGTGAAGTCTGAGTTGGAGGCAATAGAATTTGCCAATGCATCATCATGTGCCTGATGACCAACTTAAAGCAGAAAAGAGTCATGAATCGTCAGACTCCTAAGCTTACCAACATAAAAAACTTTCTATTTTAGTGATTATGCTAATATGTCGTCGGGGAAGGCCTGATTATATAAATCTATTAGCTCCTCTTCCCTCTCTGACTTTTCTACTACTTCTAGCTTTCTAAAAGAAGATATTTTTCTTATAATCTTTTTGGCAATAGGCTCATCTAATGCGCAAGCAATTTTTTCAAGCACAGGTAAGGGAATAACAGCCCCACCACACTCATACCTCTCAATCTGTTGCTTATTTTGATTAACCTTACGTCCGAGCTGCATACAGGTCATATTCTTTATAAGCCGCAATCGCGCTATTTTATTACCTAAAACTATATTTGATTTTTTAATCTTCTTTGTAATAGCCATATAATTTTTTCCTACCTATGTTTAATTATTTTTTATAAAATAAATGTGGGTGCGAGTCTCCTGAATCTATAGTTACATAAGTTTTAGTGACAGTACACTTAATTATTTTAGTGCCCGGAATCGGACTTGGTCATCCAAATTAGAATTGACCTTTTAACATCTCTTTCAATTTTATATAATCATTCTCCTTAAAATCTCTTAACTCAACAAATCTTGTGGGTGAGCTAGAATCTGCAGGATTAACTTTAAGCCCCCAAAGGGCTCTTAAATCATACGGCAGCGTGCCATATCTTAGATCTCCAATCACGTTGCCCTGACCCGCGAGAAGGTAAATATAATTTTGTGAAAAATATGCGAATTTTTTGATATCATTTCTTTGTATAGAATTTTCTGCAAATTGCGGAAATATTTTATCTGGGTCCATAGTATTCACTCTGCCTCCTTTCTTAAAGAGGAATCCAGAAAAAGGAGTTTTTCTTACTGCATCAACATAATAATAATTATCTGATTGATAGACGCTACGCCATAAAATATTATTTCCAATAGTTGGTTTTAGAAGTATTCTTTCAATTTCATGGCCCCGGGAGTTAGCAATCTCATGTATAAAATTGTTTATTTGATGCTTCTGATAATAGCCAAAAGACAAATATGACATTGCAATTAACAAGCCTATGATAGAGGCGACGGGAGTTTTTTTTATTAATGTTACTATTAAAGTAATTAATAGAATAGAGGTAAAGATGGGATCAATTATAGATATTATATTTAATGAAATTCTAGCATTTGATATCGGCCAAAAAAGACTTGTACCATAGCTAGTACAGCTATCTAAGATTCCGTGCGTGGCATATCCCATTGTGGTAAAGAAATATATCGTCCTGTAACCAATTTTGTTCCGGTAAAATATTAGCCACAATAATGTAGCTATTATCAGCCCGCCAAATGGTATAAAAAAAATTGAGTGAGTAAAATGACGATGATATTCAATTGCGAGTAATAAGTCATGTTCAGATTTAATTAACACATCTAAATCTGCAGCCATACCACCAACTGCTCCACAGAAAGCAGCTGTTTTTATTTTAGCTTTGCTGGCTTTTGCTATAAAACAACTGGAAAATACCGAGCCTAGTAATGCCTGTGAGAATGGATCCATCTAATTATTTCCACTTAATACTACATCCCATAGAGGGGTTTTGCTCATTTGATATTTCGTTACCAGCTAGAAAATCATCAAGAACATTTCGCAACTCATTTCCTGTGGCTTGATTTTGACTACCAGGAGAAGAATCATCAAGCCTACCACGATATATTAATAAATTACTCTGATCAAAAAGATAGAAATCTGGGGTACAAGCAGCCTTATATTTTTTAGCTACGCTTTGAGTTTCATCATATAAATAAGGAAATGGGAAATCTAATTTTTTAGCTAAATCATGCATTTTTTCTGGTGAATCTTCATGGTAACGATTCGCATCATTAGAACTTATGGCAACAAATTCAATGTCTGGTAAATATTTATTTGCCATAGCTATTATCTGCTGATGGTAATGAATGACATAAGGACAATGATTGCAGATAAACATTATGACCCGTCCTTTGTCTTGCGATAAAGAGTCAGAGGAAAACATTTGTTTATTTATAGTATTTTCTAGCTCAAACTTAGGTAACTCCGTACCTAAATCTAACATTGCTGAATATATTAATGGCATGATAAATATACTGTAATATCTTATGAGTAATAATCATAATCCATATATTGGATATTGGTCAATATCTAATACTGGATTGAACTTGGGGGTTTTTACTCTACTATGCTTTATTAAATGCTGCATTATAGGTGAGCTTTGGTATAAGGTATTGAATATAAATACACCCTAAGGAATTCTAATGATTATAAATATACTCAACTTATCTCGTAGAACTACAGAAAAAGAGCTCGCTGCATTATTTAAAGTGCATGGGACGGTGCAAACATGCGATATAGTTATGGATAAAAAACGCCGCGAATCTAAAGGCTTTGGCTTCATTAAAATGTCAAATGATGCTGAAGCTAATATTGCAATAAAGCACCTTCATGGAATGGCACTTCGTGGCAAGAAAATTAAAGTAAAAGATTCAGGAACAACTACAATGCCCACAAAGTCTACAGACGAGAATATATAACCATGGCAGAAGATCAGCCGAACAACCCTCTGCACGGGATCTCTTTAGAAACAGTAGTTACCGAACTTGTAGATTTTTATGGTTGGCCGCAACTCGGCAATATAATTAACATACGCTGCTTTAACGAAGACCCTTCTATTAAATCTAGTTTAAAATTCCTAAGACGAACCCTATGGGCAAGAGAGAAAGTTGAAAAATTATATCTAAAATATTTAGATCGCCCCTAACCTTTTACTAGAGGAGGAGTCCCTAAGACCTGAGTACATCTCTATCAGGTTGTGTCGCAATATAATTGCGAAAGAGTTTTTCGATAAAGAGTTTGAATTTTATGGAATGCTTTAGCATGAATAGCTAGAGCTGTTCGAAAAGAATATTTTATAATAATACATCCCTTTATCGGGAAAGGCTTTGTAATTATATTATGACACAGCCTGTATACATGGACTTGGTATTAAAGTTTATAAAAGAGAGAGCTTCTTTACTTTGCTAGTCCATTCGTTGAGTTCTCCATACTCCCTTACAATCTTACCATCCTTTGTTCGAAACATTAACCTTGGTGACTGGTTATCTATAGAATTATCGTAAAAATAGGCTCGATCAACTATTTTTGTTGCCATACCGCCATTAATTAAAGATTTAGAATATCTTGAGAGAATTTTAGGTATAGGTACCGTATGACCACCTTCTGATACCCTTTGAGCAACCCTTTTAGCATTAATCACAGGATCTTCCTTATTAATAAAAAACATTCTAATAAAATACCCTTGTTTTTTTGCCTCCTCTATAAACTCCATCTTCTCTTCTGTTGAAAGAACAGTCTCAAATATCAAACTTTCCTTTTGTTTCAGACAATTATAACGCATTTTAGTTGCTAATTCCAATGCCTTTAAAACTGCCTTTGGTGAGTTCCAATCACCAAATTTATCTTCTGCTATGTTATCAGGGTTTATGTATACACAATTTTCGACCCATTGGTGCTCTAAAATTTGAGTAGTAATTGATGTTTTGCCAGAACCATTAGGGCCTGCAATAATAATTAAGATAGGATTGTTATTTACGAGCTCTTTTTTGGGCATCTTGCATTCCTTGTTTTATTTCCTGATCCAATTTTTTTCTCGCTAACAAAGCTTTCTTCTTGGCTGATGCTGCAACTCCTTTTACGATCGCATCTAATTGTGATTTGCTAATTTTATCAGTTGAGGCAAGGTTAAAAGTTTTTTTCATAAATTTTTGAATTTATTAGAATAATATAGTCTACTTTCTTAGTATCCTATCTTCAAAATTGATTTCAACTAATTTATACAAATCGTCAAAGTTTAAAAGAAATTCTGGGGACAGGCTACCGAAGTATTTTCAGGCCTCACGATTTTGCCTGATAGTTGTATAACCGTCCCCAGATATTTTATTATGCAGCTATCTCTTTAGTAGCAGCAATCTCTCCACTATTAGAGATAGTGATTTTTGCAGAAGTCTGTCCACTTTGAGAACCGTAGGATTCTACTTTTTTAACAATATCCATACCTTCTACAACTTTCCCAAAAACAACATGCTTGCCATCCAACCAAGTGGTTTCAGAGGTGCAGATGAAAAACTGCGATCCATTTGTATTGGGACCGGCATTGGCCATACTTAATATTCCAGGACCGGTATGTTTTAGCTCAAAATTCTCATCTTCAAATTTATCGCCATAAATTGATTTACCACCCGTACCATTATGGTTAGTGAAATCACCTCCTTGACACATAAAGTCAGGAATCACTCGATGGAATGAACTACCCTTGAATCCAAAACCATTTTCATCAGTACATAATGATCGAAAGTTTTCTGCTGTTTTTGGAACGACGTCATCACGTAACTCCATAATAATTCTGCCAAGCTCTTCGCCGCCAGCGTTCATGTCAAAATAAACTCGTATTGCCATTTTTATACCCTATTGTTAGTTACTATATATTACTACATCTAGGCCTTTCCCTGATGCAATATTGGCGCTATTATTGACACGAAAAACATGTGTGTCAACCACCATTATGTGAACAGGGGGTATTTAAGCGGAAGATATGGGATGGCAAATAGAACTACTTCTTTGCTTTAAGTTGTTCACCAGACTATGATTATGTTATTGGGAATACAGAATGTTGTAGAGACGCAAAATCTTGAGTCTGGGTAGAGGGGTCGATACAAGTACATAATTATCGTCGGGATGTTGGGAAGATTGGAGTCTTGCGATTTATAGTTCTTCTTTGCTTTAAATTGGTCCCCAGATGCATGATTATGCGTCTCTACATTAATTAAGAACAAATAGGACGGGATACTCCTTTATCCAGGAATATTCAACCAACATCACCAGCCCTAATCGCAAATGAGAGTGCTTGGCCCATTTCTTCTCCTAAGCAAAAAACTGAGTGCCAACAACAGCTTGCTTCATCCTTCTGTGGCAGTAGTAATACATCGCCGGGATGCAACTGAGTGCTATGTCCGCGGCTAATCAGGAATTGCGCAAACTCTTTAGTTTCGTTGATAAGGTGGATCAAGCTATCATTTACAAAAGAATGGAGTGCTAGCGATAGTTGTGGGCGATTTTTTACTAGCTCATCCATTTCATCTCTCATCTCCAAGGTTAGAGAATCTGGCCAGGGATGAGTTTCTGAGAAATGAATAACTTCTTCAATCAAGGCCCATGTAGGTAGTGCAAACCAGAAGGTAGATCCGGTTAACTGCGCGAAGACTACGCCAGCATGCCCACGTTCTAAATCATGGTGAAAATAAGCTCCACCACCCTCGGCGTTGAAGTAGATAATCCGCTCAACAAAATTCACGCTATCACTACCTAGAACTCCTTTAAGCTTTTGCCATAGATCAATATCACTTGTTATGATCCCTGATTCAGGGAATATGCGATCTGTAAGTTCGGCGCTAAGTTGTTGACGATATGGGTCCAATGCAACATCTTCTTCTAAATCAATGCCAAATGAGAAACGAAAACGCAGAGATGCATCATCATCCAGAAGTGATAACCATGATGCCTTTAGCCATATATCTTCAGCGATAATCTTATCACCTGAGGTCGCATCGAAGATCACCGTTTCAACTTCCCTCGTATCTCGCTCATCGTAAACGCTACCTAAAGATTGGAACTTTGGCTCAAGCCTTTGTGCATAAGGAGCTTTAGCCAAGACATCATCTAAGTTTTGCTCCTCTAATACCGCGCGCACCAGCTCTTCTGTTTGTTTGATATTCTGGCTATGTGACTGAAGATCATCTCGGCACTGACCTTTAAGTAATACTGGGTAGCCTTGGCTCCATAATTTTGGATCATTGGCTTGATCTTGATGTTCTGGAATATGTCCGAGTAAGAACCCGCGGCGTTTTAATTGTGACATTATGCTAATCAAGTAGTTATGCGTATTGTGAAGCTTTATTTAATTCTAAATAATACCGAATCCCATCTATAAATGGAATTTAATTGAATATTATATGAGTAGAAATTTTAATTTATAGATGGGCTTTGGTATAAAGTCAAAAACAAGCTCAATTGCTATTTAAATAATTAAGCAGTACCATCCACCGCAATTAAAATCATCCAAATCCATGTATCCATTAGATTATATAGAGCCAGTTTTTCGTCCGCCAAGTGAGTGGAAATCTTTAATACTGCAAGTTACTAACGGCTGCTCTTGGAACAAATGTACATTTTGTGATATGTATAAAGATGAACAAAAACGTTTCAAACCAAAGCCGACCCAGGAAATAGAGCAAGAGTTGAAATTGATATCTGATAACAACTATCCTGTCACAAGAGTTTTTCTCGCTGATGGAGATGCTATGAGCCTATCTTTTCGGCGGTTAAAAGAAATTCTCGAATTGATTAATAAATATTTTCCAAAATTACAGCGCATCACTGCTTATTGCCTACCACGTAATTTACTAAATAAATCCACTGCTGATCTCAAGGAATTGCAAAGCATGGGCTTAAAGATTCTCTATGTTGGCTGCGAAACTGGCGATACGGAATTGCTCCGCTTAATAAATAAAGGCGAAACTTTTGAATCATCCTTAGATGCGCTACAAAAGATAAAATCTGCGGGGATAAAAAGCTCCGTGATGATTTTAAATGGTCTAGGTGGTCCGGCATATAGTAAGCAGCATGTGCTAGCGTCAGCGAAATTAATGAACCAAGCTCAGCCAGAATATCTATCCACCTTAGTGCTAGAATTTCCTTTAGGATCCGAGCGCTTTGAAAAAGGCTTTAATGGTGAATGGAAAGAGCTAACCAAGCTCGAATTATTTCAAGAAATGAAGTTGTTAATGGAAAATCTTGATCTAAACAAAACAATATTTCGTAGCGATCACGCTTCTAATCATTTAGTTTTAAAAGGCATTCTTGGAAGAGATAAACCTCGGCTTAGCGAAGAGATTAATTTAGCTATTCAAAGAGCGGGCTCTTGAGCATCTTGAGCATGGCCCTCTGCTACTGCTGTAGGGCTGGTTGATGTCTCATCAGTGCCTACGGATGAAGCAGTAACAGGTTTAAAAGCGTCCATCATAGCCCTCCGATCTTTAGGATCCATCAGCTGAAGTGGTGTGTCAAGTTGTTCTAGATAGCCTTCAGGCATCTCACCAGTCGAATATTCATCAGAAGAGTCTCTACCCTGATCACTGTCAGATGACTTAGAGCTTTCTGATATAATCTCATCATCTGTAAGATCGTCTCCATCCTGAGCATAATCAGAGAAGTCTCTATCACCAACATGGTCAGAGGAGTTAGATCTTTCTGACATAATTTCATCATCTGTAAAAGCTTCTACATCTGCTAAAGAGTCTCGATCGCTTCCATCCTGATCATAATCAGAAGATTCTCTATCACCAACATGGTCAGAAGAGTCAGATCTTTCTGACATAGCTTTATTACCTGTAAGAGCGTCTAAATCTGTGGCTTCAGTTGTGACTGCGTCATGAGCAGGTGCAGATGCACCTTTTCCCAGAAACTCCTTTATTTTTTGCAATCGAGATGACTTTGGTTTTGCTTGGACTTCAGATGCTTCAGGAGCAACTCTGCTTGACTGCGTGATACCTACGGTAGCTTTAATAGACTCCCACCTACTTACCTCTACTTCGTTCAGTATATTGTCAAGATCCCGCTCTTGTTCTGGAGTCATTTTTGCCCCTACCCTAAGGTTCGTTTCCCTTAGTGTTATCTGCTCTAATGCATCTTTACTTCCTCCTGCACCCTCATGAATATTACTAGCTATTTGCTGGTAAGTTATTTCTAACACCTCCTGCGCTTGGAAAAGCTGGTCAAGTCGGATAAGTTCATCAGTTACTCCCTTTATGTTCCTAGAAATACTTTGCCTCTCACCTTCCTCTATCAATTTATGTTCTTGAAGTAGCACTAAATGTTGCTCTAAATATGTTAAATTGCCTAGATTTACTCCATCAGCAGCTTGTTTATAAGATGCTTTGATCCCTTCGTCATCATGACCTAGGTCTCTAAATTTTTCTAACGATGCATCTCTCGACTCTATCGGGCCTCCCTTTAATACTCCAATTCCATCCTTTATATAAGCCTCGTTTAACCCTCGAACTACCCATGATTTTACCGAATCTTCTGCTTGAGAAAGGCTTTTTGTAAACTTATCTCCTATATCGCTAGGTGCAGCTTTTTTAAAATCTATATTGAGAGCATCTAGCCCAACTTTTGCCTGCTGCATTTGCTGAGAAAGGCCAGCCTCATCTTCGAGATGGGGGTTTTTCTGCTTGATAGCTTTATTTTTTACTTCCAGAGCTTTATCTTTTTCGCTCTGGCTTGTTTTAGTGTCTGTCATTTTTAGATCTGCCTCCGCTATTTTGGCATCAAACGCAGATATATAGCCAACTGTTTCCTTATGCACCTTAGTAGAAGATTTTAATTGCATTGTGAATTTATTAAAACTGACAGCATCATCAGCAAATTGCATTATCTGAGTATCTTCGCCGTGATGGCGGGTGAAGTATGAGGTTAATTGTTG
>JABJNB010000038.1 GCA_018659145.1 Rickettsiales bacterium | reverse complement strand
GTAACAACACCAGATCCAACAGTCCTACCGCCTTCTCTGATCGCAAATCTCATACCCTCAACCATCGCTACTGGGCTTATTAGATCTACTTTAAACTCTACATTATCACCCGGCATAACCATCTCTACACCTTCATCCAACGTCACTGATCCAGTTACATCTGTTGTTCGCATGTAAAATTGTGGGCGATAATTTCCAAAAAATGGAGTATGTCGGCCTCCTTCATTTTTAGACAATACATATACTTTTGCTCTAAAACTTTTATGAGGCGTTATTGTCTTTGGCTTAGCTATCACTTGACCACGCTCTATATCTTCGCGCTTCAAGCCTCTTAGCAACAAACCGATGTTATCACCAGCTTCTCCTCGATTTAACAACTTACGGAACATCTCTACTCCTGTACATGTTGACTTCTGCGTGTCCTTTAATCCAACAATCTCGACTTCATCTCCTACCGTTACCACTCCTGTCTCTATCCTACCAGTTGCCACCGTGCCACGGCCTGAAATCGAGAATACATCTTCGACTGACATTAAGAAGTCTGCTTCGATGGCACGCTCTGGATCTGGAAGATCTTTATCTAAGGCCGCCATCAACTTATCTATTGATCCCTTACCACTCTCATCTTCCTTACCCTCTAAGGCCGCTAAAGCTGAACCACGGATGATTGTAATGTCATCCCCTGGAAATTCATACTGACTCAAAAGATCTCGGATCTCCACCTCTACCAACTCTACTAACTCCTCATCATCTACTTGGTCGATCTTATTTAAGTAAATTACTAATGTTTTCACGCCTACCTGACGAGCTAATAATATATGCTCTCTTGTTTGTGGCATTGGGCCATCTGCTGCCGATACTACCAACACTGCTCCATCCATTTGAGCTGCTCCAGTTATCATGTTCTTTACATAATCTGCATGCCCCGGACAATCTACGTGACCATAGTGACGCTTCTCTGTCTCATATTCTACATGCGCGGTTTGGATTGTTATCCCACGAGCCTTCTCTTCTGGAGCTTTGTCGATTTGATCATAATCTAGCTTTGCCTTACTATAATACTTTAATATCGCTGCCGTCAATGTTGTCTTACCATGATCTACGTGACCTATTGTCCCGACATTTACGTGAACTTTATTTCTTTCAAATACTTCCTTACTCATGTTATAAAACCTAAAAAATTATTTATTACTTTGATTTTGAAATTATCTCTTCTGAGATATTCCTTGGCACGGCTTCATAATGCGAAAATTCCATTGAGAATTGCGCCCTACCTTGCGACATAGATCTAAGCTCATTTACATACCCAAACATACTTGCAAGCGGTACATTTGCACTAATAACTTGAGCATTACCTCTGGCTTCCATTCCGCTGACCTGACCCCTTCTAGAATTCAAGTCTCCTATAATATCACCCATATACTCTTCTGGAGTAATAGCTTCAACCTTCATCATTGGCTCAAGAATTACAGGACCAGACTGTGGCATGGCTTCTTTATACGCAGCCTTAGCTGCAATTTCAAATGCCAAAACACTAGAATCAACATCATGAAAATCACCATCTAACAATGTAGCCTTTAAATCTACCATTGGATAACCAGCAAGAACACCATTTCTCATACTTTGCTCCAAACCTTTAACAACACCTGGTATATATTCCTTAGGTATGGCACCACCACTAATTTTACTTTCAAAAGTAAAATAACTACCAACCTCACCTTTATCAAACAAAATTTTAACTCTAGCATACTGCCCAGCACCACCACTTTGCTTCTTGTGCGTGTAATTAACTTCAAACTCCTTCGTAATAGCCTCTCTATAAGCAACTTGTGGCTGACCAATATTAGCATCAACTTTAAACTCACGCTTTAATCGATCAACTATAATCTCTAGATGCAGCTCACCCATACCCTTTAAAATTGTCTGACCAGACTCTTCATCAGTTGCAATTCGAAGAGAAGGATCCTCTGCAGCCAACCTATTCAGAGCTAAGCCCATTTTTTCCTGATCAGCAGTTGTATTTGGCTCAACAGCGACTTCAATAACTGGATCAGGGAACTCCATTCGCTCTAAAATTACCTGATTATTAAGAGAGCATAAAGTCTCACCCGTAGTAGTTTTTTTCAAACCAGCTATAGCAACAATATCACCTGCTTTAGCCTCTTTGATATCCTCTCGTGTATTTGCATGCATAAGTAACATTCTACCAATACGCTCTTTATGACCCTTGACTGAATTTATTACCGTATCACCACTTCGCAAGGTTCCTGAGTAAATTCTTGTAAATGTTAAAGATCCTACAAACGGATCAGTCATAATTTTAAATGCCAACAAAGCCAGATTCCCAGTCTCAGATGCTTTGCACGGGATAATCTTAGTTTCATCCTTTACATCCGTACCCACAACATCATCTACGTCAAGAGGACTTGGTAAAAAATCAACTATTGAGTCCAATAATAACTGCACACCTTTATTCTTAAAGGCTGATCCACATATAACAGGGACAAATGCTTGAGATATAGCGCCCTTACGTACGCATGACTTCAACTCATCCTCTGTGATGTCCTCCCCAGATAAGTACTTTTCCATTAACTCATCATCTTGCTCAACAGCAGTCTCAACCAATTTTGCTCTATATTCACCAGCCTTTTCTTTGTACTCAGCTGGTATGTCTTGATACTCATATTCAGCACCTAATGTCTCCTCCTTCCAGACACATTGCTTCATTTTTATTAAGTCAATAATTGCCTCAAAATCTTCACCTGTACCAACCGGAAGAGAAGCTACCAAAGGATTAGCCCCAAGCCTATCTACCATCATATCAACACAACGATAAAAATCAGCTCCGGTTCGATCCATTTTATTAACAAAACAGATTCTTGGTACATAATATTTATCAGCTTGACGCCATACAGTCTCAGACTGAGGCTCGACTCCAGCTACCGCATCAAATACTGCAACAGCACCATCTAGAACTCTTAAAGATCGCTCTACTTCAATTGTAAAATCAACATGCCCTGGTGTATCAATGATATTAATTCGGCAACCATTCCAAAAACAAGTTGTAGCAGCAGAAGTAATAGTAATACCCCTTTCTTGCTCTTGCTCCATCCAATCCATCGTTGCAGCGCCTTCATGCACCTCACCAATCTTATGAGACTTACCCGTATAATACAATACACGCTCTGTCGTAGTTGTTTTACCAGCGTCAATATGGGCCATAATGCCTATATTACGATAATTCTTTAAATCATACTTGAAATCAGCGGACATATTCTAAACTTTTTTTACCATTTATAGTGAGCGAATGCTCTGTTGGCCTCAGCCATTTTGTGAGTATTTTCTCTTGTTTTAAGAGAATTACCTCTGCCAGACAAAATATCCATTACCTCTGAGTACAGTCTCGCAGATGCAGTTCGCTCCTTACGCTTCTTAACTGCAGCCAAAATCCATCTTATAGCCAATACATTAGCCCGACCTTTTTCTACATCAATCGGCACTTGGTACGTAGCCCCACCCACTCGACGAGACTTTACTTCCAACCTTGGCTCAACCGCAGCTATAGCTTCTACAAACGCTTCTAGTGGATCTTCTTTTTTTCCCTTTTCTTGCATCATATCAAATGCATCATAGACAATCGCCTCAGCAACAGTTTTTTTACCTTGTTCCATCACAAAGTTAATAAACTTAGCCACCAACACGCTGCTATACCGACTATCAGGTGTAATTTTTCTTTTTACTGCTTTTCTTCTTCTAGACATTATAACTATCCTTTATTATTTAGGTTTCTTTGCGCCATATCGTGAACGACCTCTTTTTCTATCCCGAACACCCTGGGTATCATGAGATCCACGAATAACTCTATATCTTACACCTGGCAAATCCTTAATACGACCACCATGGATCAATACTACCGAGTGCTCCTGAAGGTTGTGACCTTCGCCTGGGATATAGGCTATGACTTCTTTCTTATTAGTTAACCTAACTCTAGCTACCTTACGTAACGCAGAATTCGGCTTTTTGGGAGTAGTTGTATAAACACGAACACAAACTCCACGCTTTTGCGCACAATCAGCAAGCGCAGGACTAGCTGTTCCCTTTTTTATAATTTTTCTTGGCTTACGAACCAACTGACTTATTGTAGGCATAATTCTGAATTCTCAAAGTGAAGCGAGGAAGATATATTTATATTGCTATTCGTCAAGTATTTTTTCTCGAAAGATCTAAGTATAAAGAAAATAAGACCTTATACGCATAATGCAGGGTCAAAGCCATTTATCAAAAGCTAAAAATCTTATTTACTAAGAAAAAAAGTCCTCCAAAGAAGATATTACGAATTTACCTCAAATTTAATAATAGTATCACCAACCTGAACATTATCGCCAGACTCTATTTCTACAGCCTCAATTACCGCATCAAAATCAGATAGAATAGTATTCTCCATCTTCATAGCCTCAATAACGAAAAGCTCCGACCCTTTGTTCACCTTGTCTCCAACCTTAACTCTTAAGTCAATAATCTTTCCTGATATAGGTGCCGATAAGACTGTATTATCCATCTCATCACTTGATGCTGGCATATACTTCATTAATTCAGCAACTCTTGGAGTAGTTACGTATAACTCCATCTCACTTCCCTGAGAGGAAAATATGTAGCGATTATTCCGCACCTGGTAACGCAAAGCTATCTCCTCACCATCAAAGCGTGCAAAAAATATTGCCGACCCTTGACGCCAATGGGACTCAAACATAATTTTCTGACCATTAATGATAAACTGAAACTTGTCCTCAGATACCTCTATGATCTCTACCAAATGGACTTCATCCTTTAAGCATATTGCCCATCTGGTATTAATTTCCTTTTCTGCATTTCTTATCTGACCCGAAATTGCCGACAACCTCTCAGCAGTCCTAAGCCTTATAACCGTAGCAGCACAAAAAATAGGAATCTGACTATCGGATACCACCTCACCCACCTCATAACCATCAGGGTATTCTTCAGCAATATAGTTAGTAGAAAGATCACCCAAGCCAAATCTTTCACTATGCATAATATCTTCTAAGAAATTGATATTATGCGAAACTCCTTCAATGGCATATTGTGACAACGCTTTTTGCATATGCAAAATAGCCTCCCCTCTCGTATCACCATATGAACAGACCTTTGCAATCATTGGGTCATAAAACATAGAAATTTCATCGCCCTCATACACTCCTGTATCCACCCTTATATTAGCTGACTCATTAGGCTGATGATACTTGGAAACTCTGCCACTTGAAGGTAAAAACCCTCTAGACGGGTCCTCCGCATATATCCGAGACTCAATAGCCCACCCCTTTAACTCTATAGTCTCCTGAGAAAAAGTCAGTTTTTTACCTTCAGCAATAAATATCATTTGCTCAACCAAATCAATTCCCGTAATCAACTCAGTTACCGGATGCTCGACTTGCAACCTAGTATTCATTTCTAAAAAATAAAAATGGCCTGACTGGTCAACAATATACTCTACCGTTCCCACAGAGTAATAGCCCACCTTCTTGGCCAGCCTGGCACTCTGCTTGTACATCTCTTTTCTAATTTTAGGCGTCAAGAAAGGACTTGGAGCTTCTTCAATTACCTTCTGATTATAACGCTGAATTGAGCATTCACGCTCACCTAAGCACACAATATTACCGTGCTTATCCGCTATAACTTGAATTTCTATATGACGCGGTTTTTCGATAAATTTTTCAATAAATAACCTTCCATCACCAAAGCATTTTTTAGCCTCCGATTCTGCGGATCTAAATGCAGATACCACATCGGCCTTATCTCGCACAATTCTCATACCACGTCCACCACCACCAGCAGCAGCCTTAATCATCACAGGGTAACCTATGCCACTAGCTATTTTCTTCGCCTCAGCATCACTCTTAATAGTTCCCACATAGCCTGGTACAGCATTCACCTTGGCATCAGTTGCTATCTTTTTAGAGGTAATCTTATCTCCCATTGCCGCAATAGCATCCTTTGATGGACCGAGTAAAGTCACCCCTATCTCCTCTAACTTTGAAGCAAATTCATAATTCTCTGACAGAAACCCATAACCAGGATGCACACTATCTGCTCCTGAGCGCTCTATTACATCAATTATATTGTCTATTACGAGATAACTTTGATTTGATGGAGATGGTCCTATCAAATATGACTCATCAGCCATTTGAACTGCCAGCGAGTTACTATCGGACTCGGAATATACAGCTACAGTTTTAATGCCTAACTTTCTGGCAGTTTTGATAACTCTAACAGCTATTTCACCTCTATTGGCAATCAGTATTTTTTTTACAGTCATTTTCTATAATGGTAAATTATCATGTTTTTTCCAAGGTAGGTCCACCTTCTTATTTTTTAGTATATTCAATGCCCTACATATTCTAGACCTAGTATTTTGAGGCCTAATAACTTCATCAATATAACCTCGTGACGCAGCAACAAAAGGGCTAGCAAATTCAGTGCGGTACGCAGCCTCATGCTCTGCCATTTTCTCCTTATCACCAGAATCAGCGCGATGAATAATTTCAACAGCACCCTTTGGCCCCATAACAGCAATCTCAGTGTTAGCCCATGCATAATTAATATCGCCACGCAAATGCTTTGAGTTCATCACTATATAAGCCCCTCCATAAGCCTTTCTAGTTATCACAGTTATTTTAGGCACGGTTGCTTCGGCATAAGCATATAATAATTTTGCGCCATGCTTGATAATGCCATTATGCTCTTGGCTAACACCTGGAAGGAATCCTGGCACGTCAACAAATGTTACTAGCGGTATATTAAAAGCATCGCAAAACCTAATAAACCTAGCAGCCTTTACTGAAGCATCAATATCCAAGCAACCAGCTAAGAAAAGCGGGTTATTAGCAACAAATCCTACCGTCCGGCCTTCCAAACGACCAAAGCCAATAATAATGTTTTTAGCAAAGTCGGGCTTAATTTCAAAAAACTCATTATGATCAACTACTCTTTGGATAAGCTCCTTCATATTATATGATCGGCTCGAATTATTCGGCACCAATGTATTTAAAGCTGGATCGATTCTATCCGCCTTATCAGTATCGGGCAACTCCGGGATATCCGCGACATTAGAAGACGGTAAAAAGTCACAAAAATTTCTAACGCTCAATAACGTATCAACATCATGATCAAATGCAAAATCAGCAACACCTGATTTGGTAGTATGAGCTTTAGCACCACCAAGTTCATCTTGAGTCACGATTTCCTGACTTACCGTTTTAACAACATCTGGCCCAGTCACAAACATATAGGACGAAGGCTTGCTCATAAAAATAAAATCCGTCAAAGCCGGAGAATAAACTGCACCACCAGCACATGGTCCCATAATCACAGATATCTGAGGCACCACACCAGAAGCCAGAACATTTCTTTGAAAGATCTCTCCATACCCAGCCAGAGAGTCAACTCCCTCCTGAATCCTAGCCCCTCCTGAGTCATTGATACCAATAACTGGAGCTTTAGATTTTAATGCCATATCTAGGATATTACATATTTTTTTAGCATTAGTTTCAGACAATGATCCGCCCATCACTGTAAAATCCTGACTATAAACATAGACCAGACGTCCATTTATAGTACCATGACCTGTGACTACACCATCTCCCGGTATTTTATTTTTATCTAAACCAAAATTTGTAGAACGGTGAGTTACAAATAGTCCATATTCTTCAAAAGAACCCGGATCTAGTAAAATATCCAATCTCTCACGTGCGGTTAATTTTCCCTTCGCATGCTGAGCTTCAATACGTTTATTGCCACCACCTAATTTTGCCTGCGCCCTTATTCGACCTAGTTTTTCAACAACAACACTTTGCACTGCTTTAACCCTTTTTTATAATTTTATGTAATATCCATTAAGATATTTGATGTCGTTTTTAATAAAAGTTGGCCTAGATGTAAAGAAATTTTCCAAAACAGCATTGTGATTATGCATAAAAACAGCCTCTAACATTGCACAGATAAAAGAATCCACTCCTACGAAAAATAATTCGCCAACACAATTATCAGATAAATAAATGATCCATAATATACATTTTGGGAGAACTCTGTTTGGCAACCCGCCTCATCATCTAAATTTAAATATTGGATTCTCGCCAAAATATACATTCCCAATATGTTTAGGAGAATAAAAAATAAAAAACCTAGCTGAAACCTAGTCGCAACAACCAAAGTGATAACTAAAAAGACAATATACGACCCCACTAAGTATTTTTTACCCCGACTCCCATATAACAGTGCTGAAGATTTTATACCAACCCTCTTATCATCCCTAATATCTTGGTAAGCATAAATGGTATCATAACCAAACGTCCAAAACACCATAGCCACAAATAGCAAAATCATATCCCATGATAATGCCCCCTCTATATGCAGCCCTACAATTAAAACGCCATAACTCATACAAATTCCCAAATAAAACTGAGGTATGTAAGTAAACCTCTTAAACAAAGGATATGTGGTAAATAACAGAGGAGATAACAATCCAGCGAAAACCGCATTGGGACTCAGTTGAAACAGACACCAAAGCGCCAATGATAGCAAAAATATAGATAACATCATAGCTTCTATCCGGCCTATCCTACCAGAGGCTACAGGCCGCCCCTTGGTACGCCTAACCTTTTTATCAAATCTAATGTCCAAAAGATCATTAACAACGCAAGCAGATGAGCGGACTAAAAAAGCTCCTAAAAAAAAGATAATGTATGTTTTGTAGCTTATTGCATAAGTAATATCTAAAAATGCTAGCGCTATTAAGCATGGAAGGAACAATAATATTGTCCCCTGTGGCTTAAAAAAGCGAATAGTTTCTAGATATAATACAATACATGAAATCATCTATTTAATTTATCGTCCGATAACAAGCCTCCTAACTGCCTACCAGCTAGTATATGAAAATGAAAATGCTCCACAGTTTGCGAAGCATCACTCCCGTTATTTGTGATTAAGCGAAACCCATCTCTTAAGTTAAACTCATCAGCAATATCTTTGATTTTTTGAAAATAACAAACTATTTCAGCAGCCTCTGCATTTGCGACAAAATCAGCATATGAGCGATAATTCCCTTTGGGCACTACCAATAAATGCAATGGGGCAGCAGGATTGACATCTTTAAATACTAAAACCTTATCATCCTCAAAAACAATATCCGCCGGTATTTCCTTACGAATTATTTTCGCAAAGATATTATTTTCATCGTAAACTTCGGTCATAATTGTGATGTTTTTTATAAAAATTCCTAAAAAAACAAAGTTAGCAAAACAACTTTAATTTGCAATGATAGCTAGAACTTTCAGACTGTGTCACAATATAATTGCGAAAGAGTTTTTCGATAAAGACTTTGTAATTATATTGTGAGACAGCCTGAAGGACCCAGCCCCTTATGCAATTGATTACTCCCCAATTACAAAAACTAATCCACATTTTTTATTATTATCATCATCAATATATGCGCTCCCAGTTACACAACCACTATTACCACTACTATAATATGTAACCAAGCCCTTTTCTGGCAAACCATCATCAACCTTGTAATCAACTTGCCTTGCTCTATAAGGCTCTAAGAATTGGTAATCACTACTTCCGCTTAGCGCAACCAACGCATTACCATCAATTTGATAATCATCTAATGTCTCTACATAATGTAATGTAGCAATTCCTTTATTCTTATACATATATTCATAATCAGCTCTGCTATAGGTAGCATCAATCATACCCGCTAGTGACAAATGTACAAAGCCACTTACCACCTCCTCAGCATCAGCTACAGAATCCAGTGCTATATAACCATCACCATTACCATTACACTGCAAACTCGCACCACAATTACTGCCAAACAAAGTGTAACCATCCGCAATATCACCTGGCAATCCGTCATATTTCAACCTAAAAGAAATTGTGGCGGTTGAAATCATATTAGTTTCTGTGATAAAGCTATTTAAATTTGCATTTTTTTTAATATTAGCAGCTGACATTACAACCGTAACTAACAAACTTAATATTATTAAAACAATGACCAACTCTAGTGCTGAAAAGGCTTTTGGTGATTTCATAAATATAATATATATAAAAAATATTAAAAAAATACACTTTTTAGTTGTATTTTAAAAAAAAGTATTTCTATACTGGCTACAGCACATCATATCTCTCTCCTCTGAATTAGGCAGGCTTCGGCCTGCTTAATTCTTTCAAACCACATTATCTCATAAATTCGTTAAAAAATAACCTTAAGATTGAATATCATCGGAGAAATACGTGTATGCATCATAACATAGAAGAGGCGAAGCTGTATCATTCTCCTGGATAATAATACCCATAAATACAAGGGATAACGGATAACTTGCTCGGGGTTGCGAAACTTTACACTGTCGTAAGGGCGGGGTCCTCCCGCCCAGAATCATACTCGCAGATTGTTTAGTCACGGGCGGGAAAACACCGCCCCAATTATTAACCGACCTTTTTCTCAGTATAAAGATCAGCACCATCTGCATTAAACTCATCTTGCTTCTTCTTCATTTCAGCGTCAAGATTAAAGGCCTCTAATTTACCCTGTTCGGCGCGCAGAGTTTTAGAAAACGCTCTAATATCTTCGCTTATTTTCATTGAACAGAATTTAGGTCCGCACATAGAACAAAAATGAACTGTTTTTGCAGATTCGGCTGGTAAAGTTTCATCGTGATAGCTTCTCGCAGTATGAGGATCTAAAGACAAATCAAATTGATCATTCCATCTAAAGTCAAACCTCGCCTTAGATAACTCAAGATCTCGAAGCCCAGCGATCACGTTTCCTTTTGCCAGATCAGCTGCATGAGCGGCTATTTTATAAGTAATAACACCTTGTTTAACATCTTTCTTATTAGGCAGGCCTAAATGCTCTTTTGGAGTCACGTAACAAAGCATAGCAGTACCATACCAACCAATCATAGCAGCACCAATTGCAGAAGTAATATGGTCATATCCCGGCGCAATGTCTGTAGTCAATGGTCCAAGCGTATAAAAAGGCGCCTCATTACACAACTCTAATTGCTTAGTCATATTTTCTTTAATCATATGCATTGGCACATGCCCTGGGCCTTCAACCATAACTTGGCAATCATGCTTCCAAGCAACTTTAGTCAACTTACCTAAAATCATTAATTCAGAGAATTGCGCTTCATCATTCGCATCCGCAATTGAGCCAGGACGAAGACCATCGCCCAATGAGAAACTAATATCATAAGCTGCCATGATTTTACAAATCTCGCCAAAATTCTCATATAGGAAGTTTTCCTTATGATGACTCAAGCACCATTTCGCCATAATAGCTCCACCACGTGAGACAATACCCGTAACGCGGTTTTCAGTCAAATGAATGAATGGCAAAAGCACACCGGCATGAATAGTAAAATAATCCACCCCCTGCTCTGCTTGCTCGATCAATGTATCACGAAATATTTCCCAAGTTAAATCTTCAGCCACGCCATTTACTTTTTCAAGAGCTTGATATATTGGCACCGTTCCGACTGGGACTGATGAATTACGGAGGATCCATTCTCTAGTTGAGTGAATATCCTTGCCCGTAGACAAATCCATTATCGTGTCACCACCCCATCTTGTCGCCCAAAGCATTTTTTCTACCTCAGCTTTTGCATCAGATAAAATTGCCGAATTACCAATATTGGCATTAATCTTAACTAAAAAATTTCGACCAATAATCATTGGCTCGCTCTCTGGGTGATTAATGTTCGCTAAAATAATCGCACGGCCCTTTGCTACTTCTTCCCTAACAAATTCTGCAGTAATAATGATATCCTTCTCTTTGTTAAAATAGCTAGTATGACCTAGATTTTCACGAATGGCGATATACTCCATCTCTTTAGTAATGATACCCTGCTTGGCATAATATAATTGTGTTACAGGTTTGTCCTTAGCCTTTAACACTAGAATGTTGCTGCGATCGAATTTTTCAATAGACGATATGTAAGATATACCCTGGCCATCATCTTTGGGGCTATATTCCCGCCCTTTAATTACCTCCGTGTCACCTCGCTCCCTTATCCACTCAGATCTGATATTCTTATGACCGGCTTTAATATCAACATCTCTGTCTCCGCCAAATTCACCAAAACAATCATACAGATTGATTGAATCGGCTGCCGTACCCCCTGAGAGCTCTAAGTTACGCATAGCAACTTTAACATCTGGGAAACGCTCACTTTGAACATAGATCTTTTTTGATTTTTCTGGATATTTATATTCCGGCTTTTTGGTAAATTCTGACATATATAAAAAACTAATAGTAAATTTTGAGTTTCCATCATATAACGCGAAGCGACCCAAAAGTATATCAAAAAATGCAAATCACCCAAGTCAAACTACATAACAATATTACATTACTAACTGATTACAACCCATCCGTCGAGTCTGTAACGATTCATATCGGCTTTGGAGTTGGCAGTATTCACGAAAACAAATCTGAAAATGGTATTTCGCATTTCATTGAACATATGATTTTTAAAGGTACAAAAAAACGTGATGCCCAAACCATTGCCAAAGATTTCGAAGCAATTGGTGGATACTTCAACGCCTTCACCTCACGTGATAAAACAATGTATTATTGCAAAAGTTTAAAAGAAGATTTTAGATCTGCGATGGAAATTATTAGCGACATTGTGATCAACTCAACATTTTCGCAGGAAGAAGCCGATAGAGAGCGTCATGTAATTCTACAAGAGCTAGCTAATTCGATTGATACACCAGATGACATCATTCATGATTATTTCCAAGAACTAGCCTTTCCGGACCAATCTTTTGGACAACCAATCCTTGGGCCCAAAGAAAACATTCTGGCTTTCTCACAAGAAAGTTTAAAAGCTTATTACCAAAATTATTATTGTGGTGATAATACTGTAATTTCCGTATCAGGTAATGTACCTCATGAAGAAGTTTTGAGTGAGTGCAAAAAATATTTTGACAGCCTCCCAACAAACAAGCAAATGGCTAAAGTAACTCCAATCTATCAAGGGGGAGTTAAGGAGCATCAGAAGGATATTGAACAGATGCAAATTGTCCTGGGATACCAATCTGTTGCGCTCACTCACAAAGACTTTTATCCTCTGCAGTTATATAATTATATATTAGGCGAAGGTATGTCTTCTAGGTTATTCCAGGAAGTCAGAGAGAAGCAAGGGTTAGCCTATTCAGTATATAGCTTTAATTGTAGCTTCCAAGATGCTGGTATTTTCGGGATACATACTTCCATAGCACCTAAAAACAAAGAAAAGACTATAGCACTAGTGAGGGATGTTATGCTTGATACATCCACATCTATATCAGATGATGACTTGGCTAAAGCGATAAAGTCCTTTAGATCAAATTTATTAATGAATTTAGAGAGCTCAGTTGCAAGATCAAGAAGAATGGCTTCAAGCTTTTTAAGTCGAGGAAAGTTTATTACTAATGACGAATTACTCGAAAGCTTTCAAAATGTTAGCAAGCAAGATATTAAGGTAGCTGTGGATAATTTATTAAAATCAAAAGAGACTCTGGTTACACTTGGCAATCAATAGAGATTCTTTTTTGACAAGTAATAGGCTATAGTATATAATGTATTCCAAACTTAAAATGAGAAAGGAATGAGTGCAGATAAAGTAGACTTATCACACAGAGCAAACACCGGTAATTACCTTACCGACGGACATCCATATGATGGTCATCATGCAGGTGTATTCTCAAGTGCAGGACTTGGATACGGTGTAGTTGATAGTACCGTCGGATTTCGCTCAAGGGCAGGAATGAAGAACCCAGATTTTACAGCACATTCTCTAACAAGCGATGGTCGAATAGACGGTACGGGAAAACCTATACACAATGCTCAACCATACCAAGTGGATAGCCAATCTGCCTCAAAGGGTAACGAATTAAAAAGCAATGTAGAGTCTCATACCCATAGCTTAAATGCCTCTAAAACAACTCATCAAAGCGCCAAAGCTGTTTCCGAAGGAGTAAGCAACCCAACAATAATGCAGCAATATAGCCAGAGCACTGGTGATTCGAAAGGATTTTTTGCACAAGGCAGCGGAAAATCTGGCATGGGGGCTACAAGAGCCGGAGGCTAAATATATTCGGAGAATATTATCAGTATCCCACGTTAATTTTTATTAAAATAAAAGGGAGCGTTAAATAAACTGTGTCATTTGAATTTTTATTAATTAATTTATATTAAAAAAGGAATTTAAAATGACAAAAAAACAACAAGGATCAAAAGATCACACAAAAGATCAGAATAGCCCTGATAGT
>JABJNB010000037.1 GCA_018659145.1 Rickettsiales bacterium | reverse complement strand
TTTAGTTTTATCTACATATAAATAATTGCCTTCGACAATTTTCTCAAATGTTTGAATCCCTATCGGTAAATCTTTCAGCATAATTTAAACTAACTTAATCTAGTGTAAGGCTAGTAAGTAGAGCTTTTTTTACTAAAGAGCAATCTTGATTTTAGGAAATGCTCCTAGACAAATTGGGGAGTTTTTGTCTAGGAGGTGTAATTATAATACGCCAGTCCCAGAGGAAGTTTTGGCGAATTCTGCTTGATCACTTCGCCTCTGTTCTGCTTCGCTAAACTTTCCTTCAGAACCTGGAGCGGGGCCTGATCTTGATTCTAGGCTTGGGCTTGGACCAGATGGTAAACGAGTAGGATCCATGCTTTCTCTTCCATGTATTCGATGGGCGGGAGGAGGCTTTAGTCTGGCCTTAAGGAGTTCTTTAATTTCTGCTTGCTGAGACTCAAACTTCCCTTATCTCGCTTTGAGATTCAAACGTCTCCCCTGCTTCCTGTTGTTGAGCCTGACTTAAATATAGTTGTTATATTCTCAAGCTGCCTACCTGATCTTACTTGGCTTGCTTATTTAGAAAGTAATTAAAATTCTCGGCATTAATAGTACCTTGGAAATGGGCTATTATTTTATTATTCTTATCTATAATAAATGACATTGGAATATATTTTAAACCAAGCTTATTAGCAAAATCCGAGTCATCAGTTATTGCTATCACAGATTTATAGGGATTGCCGTGTTCGTTTAAAAAATGCTCTAATTCGTCTTCTTTATCGTTCCAGGCAAAGCCGTAGATTGGAATTGTAAGATTTTCATTGATAGCTGTTAAAAAACTATGTTCCACCCAACAGCCTTTGCACCATGACGCAAAAAAATTAATGATTTTTATATCCGCTTCGTCATCCAAGAGGCTTTGGTAAGATCTCTCTTCTCCAGAGATGTCCGGAAGTTTAAAATAAGGTAAGCTTTGGCCTATTAGGGGGCCATCAAAGATATTTTTCTCTCCAATATTAACGGAGTGCATAGTATCATATATTAATAAAGCCGCTCCTATGACTAGGAATACGATAATATCAAAGATTAGCCATTTTTTTCTCATCTAGTAAACCAAGTGGTGTTTTTGGTTATAATAAATTCTTAAGATTGTCTTGGACTTTAATTAAAAACTGCTTGGTAGTTAAAAACTTAGGAGAATTATAATCTATCAGCATAGCTATATCTTTTGTATATGAGCCTGATTCTACAGTTTGAATAACTGCCTCCTCAAGCTTTTTACAGAATCTGGATAAGTCTGAATTATTATCTAATTTAGCTCTATGCGCAAGTCCCCTACTCCATGCATAAATAGATGCTATAGGGTTGGTTGAAGTTTCGTTTCCACGTTGATATTCACGAAAATGTCTTGTCACCGTACCATGCGCGGCTTCAGATTCAACAACAGTGCCTTCTGGGTTAACTAAAATGGAACTCATTAAACCAAGTGAGCCAAAACCTTGTGCTAAAGAGTCTGATTGTACATCTCCATCATAATTCTTACATGCCCAAACAAATTTACCTTCAGACTTAAGAGCAAAAGCTACCATATCATCAATAAGTCTATGCTCGTAGATGATACCTAATGTTTCGAATTTTTCTTTAAATTCAGCTGCGAAAATATCCGCAAAAATATCTACAAATTCTTGATCATAGATTTTTAAGATCGTATTTTTTGTTGATAGATAGAGAGGCCATTTTTTTGTTATAGCCATATTGAAACAGCTTCTGGCAAATCCGGTGATAGATTTTTTGTTATTAAACATTGCCATCGCAATAGATTCACCAGTAAACTCCTCTATATCATAAAGGCTTTCCGTGCCGGATTGAGTCACATATCTAAATTGTAATTTACCAGCTTCTTTAAATTTAACTTCTGTAGCTTTATATTGATCGCCATAAGCATGCCTGCCAATGCAGATTGGATGTTGCCAGCTTTTTACAATCCTTGGTACATTCTTTATGATAATTGGTTCTCTAAATACCGTTCCACCAATGATTGATCTGATAGTTGCATTTGGTGATTTATAGATATCCTTAAGATTAAACTCTTCTTTTCGTTGCGTATTTGCTGTGATGGTTGCGCATTTTATCGCAACTTTGATATCTTTCGTTGCGATTGCGGAATCAATAGTTATTTGGTCATTCGTATCATTACGGCTAGTTATAGATAGGTCGTAATAATGAATATCTAGATCTAAAAATGGTGTGATTAGATCTTCTTTAATCCAGTGCCACATAACCCTAGCCATTTCATCACCATCCATTTCAACGATTGGATTATTTACTTTTATTTTTGTCATTTTTTCTACTTAAATTTAGTTGCCAAAAATCTGTTCTAGATATTTTGTAATATGGTTAAACACCATCTCTTTGCGTTTGTGAGTTATAATAACATGCTTATCAAAATCAAGCATTAAGAGCTCTTTCTTCTCTGACTTAATCTTATCATAAATAAGTTTTCCGCTTTTAGGATTAACCACAGGGTCTGCCTTGCCTTGAATGATTAATATAGGTGATACAATTTTTTTTAAGCTATTTTTGCACTCTTCCATTAAATGCGATAACTCATAGACGCCTTTTAGGTAGTTTTTAGAATAATTGATATCTGGGTTCTCAGGTGTATCAATTATATATTCTTTTTTGCCTTTCTCTGCATTAAATTTATCTAATAACTCATTCCAGAAATGTATAGTTGGCACAAAGTTAACTTTAATATCATTTAAGCGCAGCGCTGAATTGATTGATATGATAGCTGAGATGCGAGTTCCTTTCTCACTTGCAAGCTTCAATGCTAATAAGCCACCTGTTGAAAATCCAGCTGCAACTATTTTGCTGCATTTCTGCTTTAGAATCAAATAGCCTTTACAATATGATTCATACCATTCTTCCCAATCAGTATGTTTTAGGTTTTCAGGACCAGTTCCATGGCCCTTAAGCCGACATACATAAACATGATAACCCTGGTTATTCAAATGCTTAGAGAGTGAGCGCATTTCTTCTGGTGCTGCTTTATAACCATGTGACAAAATAATTCCAATATCCTTGCTACCAGCTAAGTAATATGGTTTGCCAATCTCTCGATCTTTGGAATATTCATTATCGAAGAATTTTTCATAATCTACGAAATAGGTTTTTTGGTCTGATTTACATAACATCTCAAATGCTTTATCTGAGATATGATTGGGTGATAAATTACAATTTTTTGCAAAGATTTTGGTAATATCCTCAAATCTGGATAATTCATTCATCAGAATACGCAGAGTATTACTGATACGTAATTTATGAAAACTAACATCGCGATCAATAACCTCGTGATTGAGGTAATAAGCATCATCCTTATAATTAATTAATCCTTGGCTTAGAGCTAGATTAACTACAGAGTCAAAATAATCATTTTGGTCTGAGAAGACTATTTTGTTTAATTGATTAGTAATTGAATCATGCAATGGGTGGACATTATTCTTGCTAATCTCGCATACAATCACATAGATAAGATTTTTTAATTGCCATTTTGTAATAGATTTACGATCGGACTTATCTAAAATTCCGGCAAATATATGGTCGAAATTGATATAAGCATTATTATAAATCTCGCGCATAAAATGATTTGTTAGGCGATATCTAAAATACTTAATGAGCATATTTCTCTTAGTTTCCTTTGTCAGTAATGGTATTTTTTCAAATAATTTCCTATGGCCTTTTATATATTCATAAACATTAATAGGTTTGGCAAAGCATAAGGTAATTTCAGAATTAAAGATTAAATTGCCTTCAATTTCTAATTCTTCCAAAACTCGATCTGGGAGTTTACCCATAAGTCTTTTGGATAGTCGAAGCAGAGGGTTATTACCTGGTCTAATAGGAAAATAATTAATGGAGATAGGAACTATATATAGTGGCTTGGGTGTGATAATATCATTCTCTTCAAATAAATATTTTTTACGCAATTCCTCGAGCAAAGCCACATTGCCTAACTTTTTTGCACTGATAAATTCTTTTTTTAATAATTCATTTTTTATAGCAAGTACCGCCGCCCCAGTCTTAACTGTGTTTAGCTGACCATCTAACTCAAAAGAAAATCTCTTTTTCTTAGTAACATGCTTATTTTTTATCATCCGCCCTTCCGGATAAATCAACCAATCATATCTTCCGGTGAGTAAGTCACCGGTAATAATCTCATTCCTTTGCTTATTATTTGTTGCAACTGTACCCATAGAAGTTAGGTATTTGCCTAAGCCTCCAACAAAAATCTTTTGACTGGCTAATGTTCTAACTCTTTTATTACTATGCTTAAAGATTAGGTAAGGCAGAAGGAATGTCTCGGAGCGCGTAAAGTGATTTGCAACAAATAACACCGGGGCATCGGGGATATTATTTAAGCCTTCAACTTTTAATCTAGATTTAATAATTTTCTCTAATATATTTATTACGACTCCCGTAGATCTAAAAACAAAGCCTGGCATTATATCGTTGCTTTTGTCATTTTATTTGAGAGATAATCCTTTATTTCAAAAGCATCAACTTCTGAAATGTCATCAATAAGATCATATAATTCTTGTAATTTATTACCTTCATTTTTACTAATAATTTTCTCTTTTACCATATGAGCAATCGTGGTTGATTCTCCGGCTTTACGTTTATATTTGTTAACTCTCTTTTTAACTTCAGTTAGCTCCAGAGTTAAGGCGAAAGCTTTGTCCATTTTTGTAATAGCATCATTACCATCACCGCTATAAACTAAATTAGTTAACTTATCACGCCTAGCATCATTGGTCATTAGGGAGGTAGCTATTTTGGATTTGAGATTATCAGAGATGTTATTTGAGATAGGGTTAATTTTTGCATAAGAGCCAACGATATATTTTAACATCAGTCCCAGAGGGCCACAGCCAAAATTATTAAAGATGCCTTTAAAACTTGAATCAATTTCAGAGAAGCAAGATGTTAAAGCATATTCTACATAGATCTTATCCTCTTTTGGCTTACCATCTGCTTCAAACTTTCTGATCAATGCCATTGCAAAGAAAATATTGGATAAAACATCGCCAAAGCGCGCGCTTAGCATTTCTTTACGTTTCATATTGCCGCCAAATCTAGCTAGGGCTAAATCTGAGAAAAAAGCAAAGCTACTACAGGCCCAGAGAATTTTACGTTTAGCGCGACCTACCAAGCAAAATCTAAGCGGCAGAGCTATATGCCCTCTAGTTGCACTTAGTAGAGTGGCTCTAGCTTTATTACGAATGAAATGTTTGATATGTTTAAATATGATAAAATCAAATTTCTTCAGGTCATTATTTTCAATAGCGATAATTTCATCATAAGAGAATTTATGACATCTAATCGCCCCTTGTCCAAAAATAATTAGACTTCGGGTCATAATATTGGCCCCCTCAACCGTGATGCCAATTGGTACACCTGCATAAGGTGAGGCTAGTAAGTTTCTAGGGCCGCGGCAGATAGCACTGCCTGCTAAAATATCCATACCATCATTAATGGTCTTTCTAAAGTTTTCGGTAAAATGATATTTGGCAATAGCATTAATCACAGAAGGTTTTTTTCCATTATCAATACTACTAGCGATAAAGACTCTAGCCGCATCTAACATATAAGTTTTAGCCGCAATTGATGCCATTACTTCTTGAATACCTTCAAACTTACCAATTGAAATACCAAATTGTTCTCTAACCAAGGCGTAATTTCCAACCACCCTACTAACTAACTGAGATCCACCAAGGCTTGTTGCTGGCAGTGATATACCACGGCCAACGGCTAAGCATTCCATTAGCATTTGCCAACCATT
The DNA here is from genome assembly GCA_018659145.1 of Rickettsiales bacterium. Classification (GTDB taxonomy): domain Bacteria; phylum Pseudomonadota; class Alphaproteobacteria; order Rickettsiales; family JABIRX01; genus JADHOX01. The sequence continues at coordinate 2,148 of JABJNB010000037.1, read as the reverse complement.
ACCATAACCATCTAAACCACCTATAATATCATCAGGGCTAATTATAACATCGCTACCATTGATCGGTGAATTGATAAAAGGTACATTTAAGGGATCATGCCTACGCTCAATTCTAATACCTTCGGTTTTACGTTTTAATAGCGCCAGTGTAATAGCTGGTTTGGTCCCTTTGCCTAATAGATTTTCTGGGTCTTTTATGTAAAAAGCTAAACCAATTACGGTTGCAACATTACCAAGAGTGATGTAGCGTTTCTTAAAGTTTAATTTTATTTTTATCTTCCCATCTTCCGTGTCCTTAAAAACAACACCTTGCGCTGTAATTGAAGTTGCATCGGATCCAGCTTTTGGTTCAGTTAAACCAAAGCATGGAATTTCTTTTCCGCTTGCGAGTCTTGGTAGATAATAATCTTTTTGTTTTTCCGTCCCATATCTAATCAGAAGTTCTGCAGGTCCTAAAGAGTTAGGCACCATGACAGTTATGGCTAATGTTTGAGAGCGAGTAGCAAGCTTTGCAATAACAGATGATTGGCCCAAAGCTCCAAAGCCTAAACCGCCATATTTCTTAGGAATTATCATACCAAAGAATTTTTCCTTTTTAAGAAATGCCCATACTGGTTTTGGCAGGTCACGCTCGGTTGTAACTTTCCAATCATCAGTTATTTTACATAATTGATTAACCTGGTTATCGATAAAAGATTGTTCAGCTCTAGATAATTTGTTGAAAGGTTCTTTAAAAATTTTCTTTAAATCAGGTTTTCCAGAAAATATTTCTTCATCAATCCAGCTATCACCAGATCTAAGTGCAATTTTCTCAGTTTCAGATATTTTGGGAACTATACTTAGAGCCTTCATGATTACAAGAAGTGGCCTTGTAATGAAAGTTCGTCTAATTGGCCTTATAAAAAAGAATAGATTAACTCCTATATAGCTGAGTTCTACAGCTTGACTTGGCGAGAAATATGCCAAGAAGAAAAAACCAAGAACACTATAAATCCAAAAATAAGCACTGTGATAAGTTAAAAATACAAAAGTTATGATAGCTAGAATGTTATAATAACATAATGGCATAGCGTAAAACAGGCTGAGATAATCTTGCATAAAATAAAGGAATAATAATTTCTACCTATAGTTGCCAAGTTTTTTACTAATTCTCAATATCTTTATTTGTAAATCTCAATTTTAAGTAAGCTACAAGGATGATCGCGAAGATGATTATCCGTCTCTACAGGAATTTGTATTATATTTGTCTTGTGACCATATAAGAGGATTGTTTTTGATATATTGCCGAATATTACTTAAAGAATCCTCTGTCATAATGATATGATCATAAAATCTAGCTTGCCAAACATTACTAATATTTGTGTTAAGACGAGCATATTTTGTTACGCCAATTTTAAAGCCACGAATTATTGAAGCTAAGCTTTGTGATTGTAATTTTACTAGATCAAATCCTATATTATTGTCTTTTTTGAATGATAAAATACCATGTAGATGATTTGGCATTATAACCCAATCATCTAAATAAACGAATGGAAAATGCTCAGGAATTTCTAACCAACATTTATGAGCTATTTTACCTATTGCTGAATATTGCATTTTATTATTAACGATATCACCAAATAAACTTTTTTTCTTATGGGTACAAATAGTTATATAATAAATTCCATTATTCCGATAATCATAATTTTGTAAGCGTAAAGATGAAGTGCGATATTTGCTTTTAAATTTGTCGTTAATCAATTTAATTATTATTAGCAATGCTTTTTGGAATGTATTATTACATTGCTTTTAATAAACAATTTATTTTTTGTACATAATAAATTAAATTACATTACTCCCATAAACCACCCCTCCCACGACAGTCATTAAATCAATCATGTAGAGACGGATAATCATCCGTCTCGGTTCAGTGGATAAACACAACGACATAATTAGCGTCGAAATATTAGGAAGATTCCGAGCCTTACGATTTATATTCATTATTTGCTTTACGCTTGTACACGAGACGCAAGATTTTGCGTCTCTACATAAATTAGGCAAACACAACGACATAATTAACGTCGGGAGGTTTGGAAGATTCGAGCCTTTCGTGTCAATTCATTATGTGCTTTACGCTTGTACACGAGACGCAAGATTTTGCGTCTCTAC
>JABJNB010000036.1 GCA_018659145.1 Rickettsiales bacterium | reverse complement strand
TGGTAGAGGGAGTAGGATTCGAACCTACGAACACATTACGTGGGCAGATTTACAGTCTGCTGCCTTTAACCGCTCGGCAATCCCTCCACAAAATTATTGTGTAAGAGCAGAATTATTTAGATTACAATTCAAGAGATGTCAATCAGGAATTTCAAATTATCCATTATTTATATCAGATACCGATTTATGTACCAATTATCACCTTATTTGCGATTAGGTTACGACATCACAATAATACTGCTAAAAAAGAACAAAGCACAACTCAACGAAGAGTTTATACAAAAGAATTACAAGGACGCTAACAGGCACCTCAATACTAACCCAAGCAAACTAAGCAGCAAAAAACGTAACTACTACAAACAACTAGCCGAGGTCATATAATTCTCATCACGATAATTGAGAGCTTCTTCAAACGAGATATTACCTTCGTACAATGCCCGACCTATTATAGCCCCCTCTATACCAAACTTAGATAACTTACTAATCTTATCCAAATCATTTACAGAAGACACCCCTCCAGAGACAATAAGTGGTATCTCGCAATTTTTTGCTATTTCAATAGCCCCAACTTCATCAAAACCAGACAAAATTCCATCTCTGGTAATATCAGTATAGATGACAGATGCAACTCCAACATCCTTTAGCTCACTAATTAAATCAAATACCAAAATATCCGAATCTTCTAACCATCCTTCAACAGCCACCTTATTTGACCTAACATCAACTCCAACAATAATTCTGCCTGGAAACAATTCGCAAGCCTGCCTAACCAAATCCATATCCCTGATCGCACTCGTACCAAGAATAATGCGCGCTATCCCATTATTTAAATATTCCTCTATCGTCTTGATGTTACGAATACCTCCTCCAACCTGTATTTTTAGGTCCGTGTTCTTAGCTATATCAAAGATCTCCTCTTTGTTCATAGGGCGCCCTCTAGCGGCTCCATCCAAATCAACCACATGCAGCCACTCAAAACCTGCCTCACTAAATTGCTTAGCCTGGTTTAAAGGATTTATATTAAATAAAGTTACTTGATTCAAGTCACCTTGTCTCAGTCGAACACAATTACCGCCCTTTATATCTATTGCCGGATATATATTCATAATCTTTACCTAATAAAATATTTTAAAAACTCAACTCCCTGAGATCCACTTTTCTCCGGATGGAACTGGGTAGCTAGTATATTCTCTTTCTGCAAGATGCAAGGAAATTTAATTCCATAATCACAATATGCCACAACATCAGATCCATCGCTTGCATCAAAATAATATGAGTGCACAAAATAAAAATCCTGCCCACAAAACTGTGACATCCCCATACCCTCAGAGACTATGTTATTCCACCCCATATGCGGTATTAACAGAGACTTACCACCTCTTGGCAACCTCCTTACTTCACCAGCTACAAAAGACAATCCTCGAGCTTCTCCATTCTCATAACCACAATCTGCAAGTATTTGCATACCTATACAAATACCCAAAAACGGCTTATTCTTAACTAATACCTGATCACACAAAACCTCAACCAAACCATCAACCCTCCTTAAACTTATCATAGCCTTATCAAACGCACCAACACCAGGCATTACAATAAAATCAGCTTGCTCTATCACAGATTTGGACTGAGTAACCTCCGCCCGCACACCAGGTATGCCATCTAAGGCATTGAAAATTGAGCGCAAATTACCAGCGCCGAAATCTATTATTGCAACTTTTCTTATAACCATACTACGCTTTTCTTAGAGTCTATTGCGACTAAATTGATATTTAGCATCCAGTATATTATTGGCCATCACCAACTCCTGATAAATATAATTTTCTTTTACCAAATTACTACCTACAACACCACCCGATTCAAGACCAATGACAATCATCATATAAACCAATATTAATGAACGCCCTACTTCATTAACAACTTCCAAATCATGCAAACGCCCAACCAATATTAATAATAAAAACATTATTAATGCCAGGTAATACTGCCTTTTAAACAAAGCCCACCACACATTTAGCAATCCAGCCCATATATTAAAACTCTTTTGCACAACAATGATATCTTTAAAAGAGCTTAGCGTCGAACCCTTAGTATAAATTGCAAATATCTTCATATCTATATAGAGCCCTTAGTAGAAGGGATACTACCTTTTTGACGCTCATCCACCGAAAATGCCTTCCGCAAACTTAATGCCAACCCTTTATAGCAAGACTCTATCTTGTGATGATTATTTACTCCATAACAATTTTTAACATGAATATTAGCCTTTAAACTTCCTGCGAAAGCATTAAACCATTCACGAAACAACTCAACATCCATATTGCCTACCAGAGGCGACAGGAAGTCGACATCAAATACCAAAGCAGGCCTACCAGATATATCGACAGCTACAAGTGTTAACACATCATCCATAGGTATGTAACTATGAGCAAACCTTGTAATACCACAGCGGTCTCCTAACGCCTTATTAAAAGCCATGCCCAAAACAATACCTATATCCTCACAAGTATGATGAAAATCAATATGTATATCTCCTTTGGCAATCAAACTAATATCAACAAGACTATGCTTAGATAACTGCTCTAGCATATGATCTAAAAAGGGGATGCCTGTATCAATATCATAATTCCCACTACCATCCAAATTAACCAGAGCCTTAATATCCGTCTCCTTGGTCTTTCTAACAATTTCTGCTGTTCTCATAATTATTACTAATAAATACTTTACTTTAATCACTCCTTTATACCAAAGCTCCTCTATAATACTAGATTTAATCTAATTAATTAACATAAAATAAAATTCCGATTTTCTGTATCGACACAGACTGGTAACAGAGTAACCCCTGTATCCAAAAACAACACCCACCTCTACTAGTTAATAAAATACTAAATTTTTACTGTAATTAAAAAATTGCTGTTTTATCATGCCTGCACTAAAATATAACACCCAAAGGGATTTTAATAAAATTTAATGACTGGCAGATTAAAACTTTTGTTAATTACAATGGTTGTGACTTTCACTTGCACCAACCTAAAGGCACAAAACATATTCGATTACGAAGATGATGAAGCCTCCTTTGAATCTAAATACGATATCCACGACCCTTGGGAGAAAATAAATAGGAAGGTCTATAACCTCAACCACTTTATTGACAAACACAGTATTAGACCCGCAGCTAAATTATACGGCAAGAATGTGCCAAAATCTTTACAAGCAGGTCTTAAAAATTTTAACAACAATTTGCACAAACCTTTATCCAGCCTAACATCATTGCTTATGCTAGACTTCAAGAATGCAGCTTATAACCTCAAATCTTTTGCTATTAATTCCAGCTTTGGATTTTTTGGCCTCTTCAACATTTCATACCATATTACAAAACATGAAGAAAATAAAAATTTTGCAAATTTCCTAAGTCAATATGATGTACCGCAAGGAATATATCTGGTTTTGCCATTTATTGGCTCGCAAACAACCAGAAATTTATCTGGACTTGTATTAAACTCAACCCTAAACCCTATATACTTACCTAACTATGGTGATGAACAAAAAATTACTTTAGGGATAGCTAGCACAGTTACTACAGGGCTAGACCTTAGGTTCGAAAACTTTAATAACATTAATAGCATATATGACGATTCTTTTGACTCATACATAACGATGCGAAATATTTACTATCAAATGCAATGAAAATGTCTCGGATATTTACCTACTTTACACTTATATTACTTTGCACGACTGTAGCAAAAGCAAATAATGATGCTGAATTATATATTAAAAATTTCACTAATGATATTTTTAATATTATCACTGACAACCAAGCTAATTCCGAAGATATTACCCCTATACTCAGTGATGAGATAAAAAAAAATATCGATCTGAGATATATCTGCAAATTTGTGATTGGACGATATTGGCAACAATCAGATAGTAACTTTAAAGAAACTTTCTCTAGCCTTTATGAACGCTTTTTAATTAGAACTTACGCCCCCCAATTTAAAGGATATAATGGTGAAAATTATAAAATTGTAAGAACTACAGAATTGCGCCCTAATCGTTATAGCTCACATATCCTATTTTTTACTCAAGATAAGACCCAGCTAAATATTGTTATTTACTTTGTCAGAAACCAACAACAACAATTCAAGATAGTAGATGTTACCGGGGAAGGAATCAGCTTAATTGCTTCACAAAGGGAAGAATTTAGCAGCATTATAAGTAACTATGGTTTGGATTATTTTCTAAAATCATTTCAAGATAGAGTAAAAAACCTAGAAAATAATACTTAAATAATGGTATTCATGCCGCATTGGCCAAAACCGATTGGCTTTTATAAACAAATTAATAACCACGATACTACTTTAAAAGCACTCGAATATCTGGGGAACCCTCAAAACAAACTCAATAATGTAATCCATATCGCTGGAACTAATGGAAAAGGATCAACCCTTGCCTATATCAAGCAGATATTACTCTCTAACAACCACTCTGTTAACTGCTACACCTCTCCACATTTACTTAATTTTAACGAACAGATCTTTTTGAAGAACTGTCATATCAGCGATCATGATCTAAAATCATTCCTAGAAGAAGTAAGGTCCCAAATATCCGATAAATTTACCTTAACTTTTTTTGAAACCATAACAATTGCCACATTATATATTTTTAGCAAAGTCCAAGCCGATTTTAATTTAATTGAGACCGGACTTGGTGGACGTATCGATGCAACAAATGTCTTTAAAAAAAAATACATCTCTATTTTATCACCCATCTCTTATGATCATCTAGAATATTTAGGAGATAATTTAATGCAAATAACTTGTGAGAAATCCGACATATTACTCAACTCCGAAAAAGTCGTTATTGCAAAGCAAAAGCCTATTGTAAATGCTTGTCTAAAAATCATCTTTGCACAAAATAATATTTCCTCCGCAGCATTCTTTAAAGAAGCCTATGATTTTGACATGGTAGATAATATATTCCACTATATAGATATTGAGTCTGAAGAAATTATTCAATATAGCGAACCTTCTTTACTTGGTTGCCATCAATTAATTAACCTTGCCACCGCTCTAACCACCACTAACTTTATTAGTAAAGAATTTTGCCTAACCCATAATAATACTAACCAAGCTATTTTAAATACCAAATGGCCAGGTAGGTTAGAGCGAATTAATATTGCCGACAAATTTTTAACAAATAAAAATACTGAAATATATTTTGATGGGGCCCATAACGATCAAGGCGCTAGATCTTTAGCATTGTGGATAAAGAAAACCAAGTTTGATGGCAAAACAATCCTTATATATGGACGCACCAAAGGAAAAAACCATAATTCATTTTTAACAAAATTTCGAAATCATATTAGCGATATTTACTTAGTTTCAATACAAAGCGAACCTCTTCCCGCTAGCATCCTTGAGATGCAGCAAAAAATTACCTTGGATTATTTTACACTTAACTATAAAAATGATATATTTGATGCAATTATAGAGTCTCAACAGAATGAATCTAAGAAAAATAATCAGCCAATTAGGCTTATATGCTGCGGATCTTTGTTCTTATATCGTGATTTAAAAATCTTTTTTTAAGTTTTTACTTTTATTGCATCAAAAAATGTGTTATCATATGCTCAAGTAAACGTAAATAGAGTAGAAAAATGGTCAAACAAACATTCAACATTAATGATTATGTCGTATATCCATCGCATGGAGTAGGTCAAATCACCGGTATCAGCACACAAGAAATAGCTGGCAAGGGAATTGAGCTGTACATTATCAATTTCGACAAAGAAAAAATGAAATTAAGTGTCCCAGTTGCTAGGGCCCCCAAAATTGGCCTAAGACAATTATGTAGCGAATCAGATATAGAAAAAGCATTTGATACTATATCAGAGAAAGCTCAAACCTCTAGAGGCATAATGTGGTCAAGGAGAGCACAGGAATATGAAAGAAAAATTAATTCCGGCGATGTTTTTTCAGTTGCCGAAGTAATCAGAGATCTGCATAGAAACGTCAAAAACCCTGATCGCTCATATAGTGAAAGAATGATTTACGAAGCTGCCTTTAATCGCTTTGTTAGCGAAGCTAGCTTAATCAAAAAACAAGAAGTTAGCTTCTTCGAAGAGGAATTCTACAAAATGCTCAAGATAGAAGATGTTGTGAGTATTGCAGATATTAATCAATTCGATGACATGGACAACTTTGAAGAAGATGCTAATTCAGAGGACGATGCTAATTCAGAGGATGATGAGGATGATGAAGTAATAGCTGCTTAATACTACATTAGACTATTTTTAACATGGTGTGTAAAATCCAGCCTTAAAGTATTAAGGCTGGATTTTACCCTAGTCTCAATATCCAGGGACTTGTCTCAACAGGATATGCTGTAAAACAAATTACACAAATATCATGCATGTTTAAAGCAGGGAAAAATTAGGGACTTTGATTTGAGACAAACCATATAGCTATCACTCATCCGTTTTTGGACTAACCCCAGGAGGCAGAATATTCTCCGTCTCTACAGTCACAAAGAAAAGGGGCAGAAAACCCGCCCCTCTATTTAGATATTTTATTTTCTGTAGTAGAAATTATATCCCTCAACATCACTAACCTAAAATCTCAGCTAGTTTTTGACCAATTTTTGCAGGTGAATCACTTACTGCTATACCAGCAGATAACATCGCCTCTATTTTACCTTCAGCAGTTCCCATACCGCCAGACACAATAGCTCCAGCATGTCCCATTCTTTTTCCTGGAGGCGCGGTTTTACCAGCGATAAATCCAACCATCGGTTTTGATCTACCTTTTTTTGCTTCTGATTTAATAAATTCAGCAGCTTCCTCTTCATCAGTTCCGCCAATCTCACCAATCATTATAATTGACTTAGTAGCATCATCACCTAAAAATAATTCTAAACAATCGATAAAGCTGGTACCATTAACCGGATCACCACCTATACCTATACAAGTTGATTGACCTAGGCCAAGAGCTGTAGTCTGAAATACTGCCTCATAGGTTAAGGTTCCCGAACGCGATACAATACCCACGCTACCTGGCTGATGAATATGGCCTGGCATAATACCAATTTTACACTCACCTGGAGTTATAACGCCTGGGCAATTAGGGCCAACCAACCTTGTTTTAGAACCCCTCAAAGCTTTCTTTACCCTTATCATATCTAGAACTGGAATCCCTTCAGTAATGCATATTGCAAGCTCAATTTCAGCATCAACTGCTTCTAAAATAGCATCTGCTGCAAACGGTGGTGGAACATAAATAACTGTAGCATTAGCATTGGTTCTATCCTTTGCTTCGGCTACTGTATTAAAAATAGGCAGACCTAAATGATTACCATTACCTTTAAATGGAGTAACGCCTCCTACCATTTGAGTTCCGTAAGCTATTGCCTGCTCAGAATGAAATGTTCCTTGAGCACCAGTAAAACCCTGGCAAATTACTTTTGTATTTCTATTTACTAAAACTGACATTTCTACCTCTTAACCAACATTTTGTTTGTTTTTAACAGCGTCAACTATCTTAACCGCCGCATCGTCTAAGTCATTAGCCGAAATAATATCCAAATCTGAACCGGCTAATATTTCCTTACCAAGATCAACATTTGTACCTTCTAACCTTACAACTAGTGGTATAGATATTCCTACTTCCTTTGCTGCTGCTATAACGCCTTCTGCTATAACATCACAACGCATAATACCACCAAAGATATTTACCAAAATACCTTTAACATTTGTATCAGATAGAATAATCTTAAAAGCTTCAGTAACACGCTCTTTAGTAGCTCCACCACCAACATCAAGAAAGTTAGCTGGCTCTGCACCATATAGCTTAATAATATCCATCGTTGCCATAGCAAGACCTGCGCCATTTACCATACAACCTATATCACCATCCATTTTTATGTAGGACAAGCCATTGTCAGCTGCTCTAAGTTCCAAAGGATTTTCTTCGCTCTCATCTCGATAATCTACTATATCCTTTTGACGGTATAGAGCATTATCATCAAAATTAATTTTTGCATCCAAAGCTATCAGATCACCTGACTTTGTAACTACCAATGGATTAATTTCTATTTGAGAGGAATCAGTAGCTATAAATGCTTCGTAAACACTTGTAACTAATTTAGAAAATTGTTTAAGCTGCTCTTTAGCAAGACCTAAACCAAAAGCTAAACTTCTAATGTTATGCCCTTGAATACCTATTGTAGGATCAACATAGATTTTAATAATTTTTTCTGGATTACTTTCTGCAACTTCTTCAATGTCCATTCCACCTTCCTGTGACACAACAAAACAAATATTTGAAGTTTCTCGATCAGCTACTACAGACAAATAATACTCTTTATCTATATCAGATCCTTCCTCGATATATAATCTATTAACTTCCTTCCCCTCTGGGCCAGTTTGATGAGTAATTAAAGTAGATCCTAGTAATCGATTAGATTCTGACTCAACTTCTTCTATAGTTTTTACAACCTTCACTCCGCCAGCTTTCCCTCTACCACCAGCATGAATTTGCGCTTTTACAACAAAAACCGGAGTTGTAAGCTTTTTTGCGGCCTCAACCGCTTCAGCCGTAGTAAATGCTGGGATACCAAATGGTACTGGTACACCAAATTTAGCTAGCAATTCTTTTGCTTGATATTCATGTATATTCATTTGATAGATCTATATAAATTAGGGGAGAATTTATTACAGTTTATAATTTAAATTGAAAGAAGAAATATTCACTTCCTATATGTAATCGACCATTTGCAATAGAAACATTATTAAGTTTTAGATATGGTATCTTCTGTATTTTTGTAGATATACTGTATACTACAATATGGACATACAGCCTCTAATTTCTGAGTTAAATTCAAATATACAGTCGGATGATTTGAATGGTCAGTGCTACCATTACAACTAACAAACTTAGAGCTTGAATGAATAATAGAAACTTTATTTTTAGACATTGTTTTTTGCTTAAGAATTAATTGCTATTGGATATTCTCCTGAAAAACACGCATCACAATAAGTTTCACCGCTTTCATCTCCTTTCTTATAACCAGAGACAGACTGATACAAACCATCTAGCGATATAAACTTTAATGAATCAGCTCCAACAATATTACGCATTTCCTCTATATCATGCTGAGCTGCTAAAAGTTTACTTTTATCTGGTGTATCAACTCCGTAAAAACATGAATTTGTTGTAGGCGGGGAGGCTATGCATAAATGCACCTCCGTAGCTCCAGCCGCCCTAACTAACTCTACTATTTTTTTAGATGTAGTCCCCCTAACCAAACTATCATCAACCAAGAGAACACTCTTGCCCCTTATTGTATGAGCATTAGCATTATGCTTTAATTTTACTCCCAAATTTCTTACGCTATCTGACGGCTCAATAAATGTTCTGCCAACATAATGATTACGAATTATACCAAATTCAAAAGGAATACCAGACTCTTCCGAATAACCGATTGCTGATGCTACTCCGGAATCAGGCACCGGCACAACAATATCAGCTTTCACCCTACTTTCCCTGGCCAGAACCCTGCCGATCTCCTTTCTAATGCCATAGACATGCTTACCATCAACCACAGAATCAGGTCTCGAAAAATATATATACTCAAAAATACATAACTTACTTGGCTTAGCCTCAAAAGGGTAAATAGACCTCTGACCAGACTGATCTATTATCAAAACTTCACCTGGCTTTATATCTCGAACATGGCTGGCACTAATAATATCAAAGGCACAACTCTCCGAAGCTAGCACGTACGAATCCTTAAGCTTACCCAAACTAAGTGGCCTAATGCCATGAGGATCTCTTATAGCTATGACCTGATCTTTCAACAAAATCAATACCGCAAAAGCACCTTCTATCTTACCAAATGCATCAAGAATTTTATCTAAAGGATCAGTTTTCTTACTCCTAGCTATTAGATGTATTATTACTTCTGAATCAATCGAGGTGCTAAAAATAGATCCAGAATCTACCAACTCCTTTCTTAAAGTATCAGCATTAGTTAAATTACCATTATGCGCTAAGGCTAACTTACCAAAGCCAAAATCAGCTACTAATGGCTGAAAATCTCTTGAATTTTTTTCTGCAACCGTTGAATAGCGCACATGGCCAATAGCAGTATTACCAGGCAACTCGTTTAATACACTAGGCTTATTAAAATTATCGCCTACATGCCCATTTTCAAAATGAGTATAAAACTTATTACCATCAGTGGTCACAACTCCTGCTCCTTCTTGACCTCGATGTTGCAGAGCATGCAAACCTAACACAGTGTAAACTGAAGCATCTTCTGTATTAAAAATACCAAAAACACCACATTCTTCATTTAAACCAGACATGTGATCAGACAAAGTAATACCTCAAAAAAATTTCCCTATTATTTGGCAAGCGGGAACCTAGATTTTCACCCCTAACTTTCGCCCTAATCTCCCCTAATAAGCTCGCCCACCTTAGCAAGGGTTAATTAATTATTCAAGTTATCTATTAAATCTTTTAACTCATCAACATCCATGTTCGGGACTTTATCTTTGACAGTATCTCTCACGCCATCCTTATCATCATCACCCAAAGAATCATACAAATCTTTTATCCTGCCCAATGTTCCGCCAATATCTTGTGATGACTCTGTCTTATCATCACTGGGCTGCACAATATCATTTGCATCATTTGTGCCACCCTTATCCTCAGCCTCCCCCTGATCAAATAGAGACCCATATTTTGACTTCAGACCTTCAATAACACTTCCATCTTTATCCTTTGCATTGTTGCTTTTGCCATCAGATTTACTGCCCTTAACACGATCCTTTATATACCCTTGTATAAGACCTGTATCCAGCACCTCTTCAGAAACTGGAGTTAAAAATTTAGCCACCTTGGATTTACTAGCCCACTTTAAATTCTTACCACTTACCATCTCAACCCCTACAGTTAAAATTATATGTATTATAATAAGGATAAAAATATTTTTTAGAAAAGCCATAGCAACGCCTAATACCCTATCAAGCATAAATGGTATCAATACCCTAATAAACCCCTTGACCGGAAACAGAAAAATTCCTAATACGAGATTAGAGAAAAAAAATACAACCCCTGGTACAATGGATAATGCCACACTAGATACGGCCCCTGACTTTCCATCAAAGAACGAATCACTGACTATCATCACACTGTAGAGACTTAGAGCACTCGCTATAATAATCTTAAGGAACGAACAAAACTCGCCACTAAGCCCCCTTACAAATCCAAATCCTGTAGTAATAAGCAAAAAGCCAATTACAAAATAATCGTAATTATTAAAACCTTCCATAATCAAATATATTTAGTATTTTTCTAATTGGTAAATTATATAAACATCATCCAAAAGCACTATTTATAAAAAGATAAAAACACCCTATATAATCATAAGTCGGCCAGGTTAGACCTATATATTAAAACATATATCTCTAAATTTCGTGCATTCCAAGATGAAGCTTATGTACTACTAGTTATTTTCAATGATAATAAAAATCTAGTATAATATTTGTTTTTTATAAATTAACACATATGTTTATAACAATAAAACTACCCCGCGCTAATATCTTTAGAGCTAAGGAGGATCACTAGTTATTTTAACCATCCTATTAAGTTGATATAGTAAACAATTATGTTTAAAGGAATTTTTACAGCCATAATAACCCCTTTCAAGAATAATAAAGTTGATGATGATGCACTTGCAAAGATCATTGAATTTCAGATCTCAAACAATGTCTCAGGTATTGTACCTTGTGGCACTACGGGCGAATCTCCAACACTCAGCCACGCCGAACATAAATATGTTATCAAAAAAGCTATTGATTTAGTAGCGGGAAGAATCAAAACAATTGCCGGAACTGGTTCAAATTCTACCCAAGAATCCATCGAGCTTACACAATTTGCCCAAGAAGTTGGAGCAGATGCCGCCCTTCTGGTCGCGCCTTATTATAACAAACCCACTCAGGAAGGAATCTTTCTACATTTCAAAAAGATTCATGACGAAACCACCATACCATTAATTTTATACAACATTCCTGGGCGCTGTATAATCGACATAGAGAATGATACTTTGGCTAGATTATTTAAATTGGAACGTATAATCGGTATCAAAGATGCTACCGGCGATTTAAATAGGCCAGCTGAATTAAGCAAAGTGATCAATAAAGAGATCGCTCACTTCTCAGGAGAGGATGATAATGCTATCGATTTTTACAAAATAGGCGGCAATGGAATGATTTCTGTAACATCAAATATGCTACCTCATATTGTAACGAGTATCTACAGAGAATGGAGTAACGGCAATATTGAGGAAGCGGAGCGTTTGCAGAGGCAATTATCCAATATTAATAAAGCGCTTTTTTGCGAAACAAACCCTATTCCAATAAAATTTGCGATGGCAAGGCTAGGCTTTTGTACGGATGAAATTAGATTGCCTATGACAAAGCCTACAGAAGCAGCTCAGCTGGATATTATCTCAGCTGTAGACAACCTGCCCTTTTAAACCAACAAGATAGATGAGCAAACCATCCTCCATAACTATTTACTCGACTAACAAAAAAGCTAATTTTGATTATAATATTAATGATAGATTTGAAGCTGGAATTATTCTAACTGGTAGCGAAGTAAAATCCATTAGGTCTGGTAAATGCAATCTAAGCGAAAGCTTTATAATAATTAGAGACGGACATCCCTATATCGAAAACTTTCATATTAGTATCTACACAAATGCGCGAGAAAAAGACTACGTCCCGACTAGAAGGCGCAAATTACTACTTAAAAGAAGAGAGATAAATAAAATTATGGGCTATCTAAAAAAAGCCGGAACATCAGCAGCCCCACTCAAGCTTTACAATGGTTCTCGTAATTTTCTAAAACTCGAAATGGCTTTAGTCACGGGTAAGAAGTTATATGATAAACGTGAATCTATAAAAAATCGCGAATGGCAACGCAACAAGGCTAGAATATTAAAAGAGCAATAATGAAGACTCTCCTGGTCAAAACGCATAGATCGGCCAAAAAACTTATAAGCGCGCTGATGCACGTAGTTATAATAACATGCATTTTTACAGCTCTAACCTGCGCGTACATTGCATCATTAATTATAGCAAAACCTAGAGAATTAAGCTTTCTTGATAATCTAATTGAGCGGTCACTTCAGAGCAATTATGCGCAAGCGAATGTTAACATAGAAAATGCTGTTATTTCCTGGGATAAAAAAAATTTTTCATTCAATATTAATTTATATAATGTTGATATCTCAATTCCCAACAAATTAAAATCTTTCACCCCTCATGTCATTATTGACATCTCCAGGCGCAATCTTTTTTTTACGAAATTTATAATTGATAAAGCCATCCTAACAGGCTCGGAGATAACCATCATAGCAAGCGCAAAAACTAAAAGCAGCAGCAAAGAAGCCATTACCCTATCTCCTCATAAAATGCCCATCTTCTTCTACAACTTAGAGCTTTATAACGCCAAAATCAATATTGCTAATAATAAGTTTTACATAAGAGATCTTACTATTGAAAAGCAACATGCAGCGGGATTAAAATATATTTCAACTAAAACTACTATCTTGCACGATCCTCTCGATATAGAGATAAGCTTTAAATGCTCAATTAAAAAATCCTACCTATCAGAATGCTTAGGAAGTATAAGCAATATCGATAACCACCTTATTGCAGCATTTACCAATAATATTTATTTAGCTAAATCAGAATTTAACTTAAATAGTAATTTTCGCTTAAATTGGGATAAGCAATATATTGCCAACTTTAAAATATCTGGCAATGCGGGGAAAATCCATACTGGGAAGAAGAGCCCTATCATGTGGGACAAATTCAAAAGTGATTTTAGCATAGATTTTGGCAATAATAATATTGCCATCAATGATTTATATTTATCATATATGGATAACTCTATAAATCTTACCGGCTTATACGACCTAAATAGCCAAATCGCTAGCCTATCTCTTAAATCAGATAATCTCTCAAAGGATTATATTATGACGTTCTGGCCCAAGCCCTTTATTCCGAAACTAAACAACTGGCTTACTAAGCAAACAAATAATCTTAACATAACACACACTTTATTAAATTTAGAGATTAAGGTTCCAACAAAAAAAATAAGCACTTTAAAGCTTAACTTTGATTTTCAAGAAGCTGATGTTAGTTTTTCAAAAAAACTAGGGCCACTTACGGCTTCTCGTGGTCATCTTGCATTAGAGGACAATGTTCTTACCATAGATGTAAACAAAGGTGAGCTAGAGGATATAAGCATAGACCATCTTACTGCAACCATTGATGATGTTTTAATCAAAAAACCTCACAATATTAAAATAAAACTAAATACCAAAACTGATATAACAAACATTAGTAAATACTTGTTCAAACAAGACTTATCCAACTTTAATCTAAAGGGCTTATCTACAAATTATATTGCTCTGGATATTCCGATCAAAGCTGGCACGACGCTTAAAGATATTGCCTTTGATGCAGAAATAAACATCAATCAATTCGGCTTTAATTATTTAATGAAGAATTCAAAGTTACAAATATCTTTAATAAAAAATAATCATGATAATAACATTATTTCAGGCTTTATCGACTGCCTCAAATGTAACGGCGATATACCAATCATTGAATATGACAAAGACATTATAAAGTCAGAAGATTTTACATTTACAATAGATGCCACTCCAGGCCAAACTAAAATATCTAACATTAAAAACAAAGATTTAACCCATTTAAAAATCAACGCCGACTTAACCTTTAACGAACATAAGAAACTATCTTCTTTAAAGATATTCGACTCCTATATAGAAGAGTCGGATATTACATATACTTACGAGGAGTCAGACCCTAACGGGCAAGTTACAATATTATCCAATAACTCACATATTGACTTAGATAAATTAGCGCAAATTTTTATTACAGAATCAGATGGAGCAAGCAACAAATATAAAATTAATGCTAAGAATATATATCTTAACAACAAATTGCTTGGAAATGATCTAGATATCACAAGCTATACAAATAAATTAAGTGATATTATTCACTATCTCAAATTTACATTACCAGGTGACGAGGAGCATATTGTA
Source organism: Rickettsiales bacterium (assembly GCA_018659145.1). Taxonomy (GTDB): domain Bacteria; phylum Pseudomonadota; class Alphaproteobacteria; order Rickettsiales; family JABIRX01; genus JADHOX01. The sequence goes on along the minus strand of JABJNB010000036.1, from coordinate 7,013 downwards.
GCTAAGCAAAAAATTACCTCAGACAATCTCTCAACAACTGATATTGATATTACTAACCTTGGCTTATTACTAACTAATATGGGGATTTCCTCTAAAGTGTTAAATGGTAAGGTGACAATAAATACCATAACAAAAAACAATGATACGGTCGGGAAAGTATTTGTTAACAACATTGCGGTTACCACCAATAAATTCTTCCAAAAGATTCAAGAAATCACTTCCTTTGGAGCAACAAAATCAGAGTATATGATATTTTCACAAGGCAGTGGTGATTTTGCTATAAAAAACAGCTCTGTTATCATCGACCATTTTAGCTGTTATGGAGCTAACATAGGGATCACAACTAGCGGTTATATAAATTTCAAAGAAGATAATTACGCTCTAGATGGCGTAATTATTCCTGCCGCAACCTTAAATACATTGCTTGGCATTAGACATGTCCCTATCATTGGAAACTTAATCACTGGGGGTAAAGATGAAGGGTTAATATCTGCTAGCTATAAGGCAAATGGAGTTTTAGGCGAAGATCCTCAAATCAAAGTAAATCCTTTCTCTACTATTACTCCAGGATTTCTAAGAAAGATTTTTAGATTAAAAGGATCTAGAGCCAATTCTAACTTATAATCATTTGCCTAACAGGATTAATAAGATGGAGATATAGCTAGACGCAAGATTTTGCGCCTCTACAATTCTTAATTAATGTAGAGAATATCTTATTAGGCATAGTTATTTTGCCAGTTATGGTTAGAGATTATGGAGTAATGGTCTCAAATCAAAATTGTAAAAATTTTTATTCTGGACAGGCCCTTGGAGAAAAAGCTCTGTTTACTAGATAATTTAGCTAAATGATGCCTAAAACTTTGGGACGTCCAGATGGGAACAGCCTATACACCGACTCAAAATAAACGCGTCGTATTTCCCGATCAGCTTCATAACGCAACAGCAACCTAATATATTTTCAAGATAATTATCATGTTAGATTTGTAAATTAAAATTATTTATGTTAGCTGTTCCTGCTTATTTTTATAATTACTATGCTAATTCTTGGAGAAATTATTTTTGGTTTAATATTGCTATTTATTGGCGGTGAAAGTGTAGTTCGTGCAGCTATTAAGATCTCTGATAAATTTAATATCCCAAAAGCTTTTATTGGCTTAACTATTGTAGCATACGCAACTTCTACTCCCGAGCTACTAATTACCCTCTTCGCATCGCTTGGGGATCATCACCAGATAGCTCTTGGTAATGTTATCGGTAGTAATATAACCAATACTTTACTTATTTTTGGTGTATGCGCCTTAATTCATCCAGTGCAAATCTCGAAAAAAACTATAAATTTTGATATAAAATACCTAGTGATTTCTAATTTTGCATTAATTCTGTTTGCATCACTTGGAGTAATAACAAAGTTTGAAGGCTTTGCTTTAATATTTATGCTTATCACATATACATTTGTCACATACAAACTATCCTTTAAAAGCAACGACCTTTTAGCTGAAAGTAATGCTGATATGCCGATGCCTTTTAAAATAAAATTATCAGTATTATCAGCATTAGCACTCTTCGTTATTGGGCTCATATTTCTGATCATCGGTTCTAAAGTATTAATTTTAGGTGCCGTCAGTATGGCAATGTTGTTTAACATTCCAGAATCTGTAGTCGCAGTTACAATTATTGCAATTGGTGGTTCAGCACCAGAGATATCCACCTCAATTATTGCTGCATTAAGAAAGCAGTCAGATCTGGCCGTTGGAAATATTGTTGGTAGTAATATCTTTAATATCTTGGGAGTATTAGGTATCACATCCCTAATTAAACCAATGCCGACTATTTCCACTACCTTATCTCACTTTGACATATGGGTAATGCTCATATCCGCTATTTTCTTATATGCAATTAGTTATGCTTACAGAAAAATCTCAAGATTATCCGGTATATTATTCCTCTTTATGTATGCATTATATCTAGCCTGGGAAGTTTCACTCATATTATAAAGACATGTTCAATCAATACACTAATAAGCAATATAAATTTAATTTTACAAAACTTTTTCCAAAAGCTAAATTAATATCTATAATTTTGATAATTATTACAATTATATCACTCGTCTCCACTGGTCTTAATAAGGGCATAGACTTTTCTGGTGGTATATTGATGGAAATTAGATTCGACAAAACCGTGATATTAAATGATATTAGGAAAACATTTGAACAAAATAATATCGAAGAGATTTCTATTCAAAACTTTGGTAGTGACAAAGATATAATTCTAAGATTAAAAAATTACAATAATGGCGAAGTAGCAAGTAGTGTAGTCGAGCGTATAAAATCCATCATAAATATATACGACTCTAATTATACAATGCGAAGATCAGAATTTGTTGGACCAACAATTAGTTCTGAATTACTTCAAAAAGGTATTATGGCCTTACTAATCTCTTTTGCTGCAATTCTGCTTTATATTACCTTAAGATTCAACTTTAGCTTTGGCCTTGGTGCCGTAATTGCTCTAATTCATGATATAATTTTATCATTTGGCTTTTACAGTATATTTCAAATAGAATTCAACCTTACTTCAATCGCCGCTCTTTTAACAATCATCGGTTATTCGATCAATGACTCAGTTGTAATTTTTGATAGGATTCGTGAAAATATGCGCAAATATAAATCATTAGCTATAGAAGAAATTCTTAATAGGAGTATTAATGAAAATTTAGTCCGAACTATATTAACCTCTGCAACAACTTTACTAGCCTTAATATCTTTGGCCGTGCTAGGTGGATCAGTACTAAAGAGTTTTAGTTTAGGGGTATTATTCGGAGTCGTTATTGGTACATATTCATCTGTATTTATTGCATCACCAATATTACAAAACTCTAATAAAGCTCGATTTACTTAACTGAAATCTTATGCCTTATTCAAACATTGTAATTTATCACAACCCTAGATGCTCCAAATCACGTGCTGCTTACAACTATCTGCAGGAGCGGGACATAAAATTTGATACTATTGAATATCAAGCTAATATCCCTTCAGAATCTGATATTAAGCATATTTTACAATTATTAGACCTCCCTTTAGCAAAAGTTATTCGTACTAATGATGCAGCATTTAAGAAATTAAACATAGATTTGTCACAACTAGATTATAACCAAGTTGTAAAGCTAATATCCTGTAATATCAAGATCTTACAGCGTCCCATAGTAATTCTGGATGATACGGCTATTATTGCACGACCAATTGATAATTTAACTAATTTATTAAAAAAATGAGCATTATTTCAAAAGAGCAAATCAACAAAGTAGCAAAGCTATCTCGTATTGGGCTAAATCAAGATGAGGTTAATTTCTACGCAGATGAAGTAGCAAAAATTATTGACTGGGTTGATAAATTAAGTGAAATTGATACTGATAATATTACTCCTTTATTTTCAGCAAATCAAAATTTAAAAATGTTTGATGATCAAATTGAAACTGGAGATTTAAGTGATGATGTATTAAGCAATACGCCAGAGCGCCAATTTGACTTTTACGCTGTGCCAAAAGTCGTAGAAGAAAAATAAATTAATAAATATAAGATAATATTATGAATCTACATAGTAAGACTATAACTGAGTTATTAGCACTACTGCAAGCCAAAGAAGTATCAGCTACTGAAATTACAAAAACTTATCTTGAGCGCATTAAACAAGAGAATAGTAAAATTAATGCCTTTGTAACAGTAACAGAAAGTAAAGCTCTCGAGATGGCTGCGGCATCTGATCAAAGATATAAAGATGGTAACAACCTGTTGCTGGATGGAATACCAATCGGTATTAAAGATTTGTTTTGCACAAAAGGCATAAAGACCCAAGCAGCATCAAAAATATTAGATAATTTTATTCCAACATATGAATCAACAGTTACACAAAATTTATGGGATAATGGTGCTGTAAATCTTGGAAAGTTAAATATGGATGAATTTGCGATGGGATCAGCAAATTTAAATAGTTGCTATGGAGAGGTGGTAAACCCTCTTCAAAGAACAACGGATGATAAGAAGCTTGTGCCAGGTGGATCTTCAGGCGGATCTTCAGCTGCAGTTGCTGCTGACTTTTGTGCGGCTGCAACTGGTAGTGATACGGGTGGATCGGTTAGACAACCAGCGGCTTTTACTGGAACAGTTGGTATTAAACCAACTTACGGCAGATGTTCTAGATGGGGAATGGTTGCCTTTGCTAGCTCACTTGACCAAGCTGGAGCGATTACTAAGTCAGTAGAAGATGCAGCTTTGTTTTTGGAAGTAATTTCAGGATATGACAAGAAGGACTCTACTTCGCAAGATATTGCAGTTCCTAACTATTCTCAAAATCTACAACGCGATTTAAAAGGGCTCAAAATTGGTATACCAAAAGAATATAATTCCGATTTATTAAATAGTGAGGCCAAAGATAACTGGTCTAATGTTGCTAAATTACTAGCAGATCTAGGTGCAGAAATTATTGACATTTCACTTCCTCATACAGATTATGCCGCGCCAACTTATTATATTATCTCAACTGCAGAAGCATCATCAAACCTAGCGCGTTATGATGGTGTAAAATATGGCCTAAGAATATTTGATAAAGGCGATAGCTTAGATGAGATGTATGAAAAAACCAGACAAGCAGGCTTTGGACCTGAAGTAAAAAAACGTATTTTGACAGGAACCTATGTTTTATCGGCTGGTTATTATGATGCTTATTATCAAAAAGCTTTAAAATTACGTAGTTTAATCTCACAGGATTTTCAAAACGCCTATAAGAATGTAGACCTAATTCTAACTCCGACAACTCCAAATACCGCATTTGCATTTGATGAGCGCCCTGATACAATAAATATGTATCTTAATGATATATTTACAGTTTCAGCTAACCTAGCAGGCCTGCCTGCTATATCGTTACCAACAGCGATTGCCCAGAACGGACTACCCCTTGCAGCCCAGCTAATTGGCAATAGCTTTCAAGAAGAATTATTACTTCAGACAGCTCATCAATTAGAAGGTGCAATACAGTTTGATAAAACAAAACTTAAAATGATCGTATAATTATGGCTAGTTATAAAACAGATAAAAATCTTTATGATATTGTAATTGGGCTAGAAGTGCATGCTCAGATTAGCACTAAGTCAAAATTATTCTCACGTAGTAAAACAGAATTTGGTGCCGAGCCTAATTCTCAAGTATCTTTAGTTGATGCTGCCATGCCTGGCATGTTACCAACATTAAATAAGGAAGCTATTAAACAAGCAGTCAAGACTGGATTAGCGCTTAATTCTACTATTAATAAAACTTCAATTTTCGATAGAAAAAATTACTTCTACGCTGATCTTCCACAAGGTTATCAAATTTCTCAATTTTCTGATCCCTTAGTAACAGGCGGATATATCGATATCGTTAATGAAGATAACCAGCCTAAGCGGATTAACTTAACTCGTATCCATGTTGAGCAGGATGCCGGAAAATCTATTCATGATCAAAGCCCAGATCAAAGCTTTATTGATCTTAATAGATCTGGTATTGCATTAATGGAAATTGTCTCCGATCCAGACTTATCATCAAGCTATGAAGTAACTGAATTTATAAAAAAATTACGTAATATCCTACGCTATGTTGGTAGCTGTAGCGCCGATATGGAGAAAGGTAATTTACGTTGCGATGCTAATATCTCATTAAAACTTCACGGCTCTAAAGAATTAGGCACAAGATGTGAAATTAAGAACCTAAATTCAATTAAAAACATCTCGCTTGCTATAGAGTACGAAATACGTTCTCAAGCCGAGATATTAGATAATGGCGGAACTATAAGGCAGCAAACAAAATTGTTTAACCCAACGTCAATGACAACAAAAGTCATGCGCGATAAAGAAGATGCTCACGATTATAGATATTTTCCTGATCCAGATTTATTACCATTGGTGCTAACTGAGGAGTTTATTGAAATCGCAAAAAATGAGATTGGTGAATTACCAGACGCTAAAAAAGCTAAATATATCTCCAACTATAATATGACGGATTATGATGCTGAAGTTGTCATCTCTGATAGAAATAATACTGACTATTTTGAAAAGATAATAGGTAAATGCGATCCCAGACTTGCAGTATCTTGGTTTACAGCAGAATTATTTGGAAGGCTTAACAAAGCAAATACTGATATTACAAACTCACCTGTTACCGCGGAGAATCTACTCGGATTAATTATCCTGATTGAAAATAATACAATTTCAGGAAAAATAGCTAAGGATGTTTTGGACAAAATGTTTGAATCCGGCAAATCAGCTCAGGAGATTGTTAAAGCAGAAGGCCTTGAGCAAATAAGTGATAGTACTCAAATTATTAGGATTATCGATAAAATCATTAGCGATAATCCAGATAAAGTTTCTGAATATAAAAATGGTAAAGATAAATTATTTGGGTTTTTTGTTGGTCAAATGATGAAAAGAACTCAAGGCAAAGGCAACCCTAAACTAATCAATGAGTTACTGCTAAAGTTGCTGTCTAAATAGGCATTGCATCATATATTTATACTTGCTATTTAACCTGCAATCATATAATATTTATATTACCTACTTAACATAAATATTATATGAAAGGCACTATCCAGAGACTATTTACTAAACCAATTTTTATTTGGTTTATTGCATCACTATTTTATTTCTATGAAAATCTACTACAGGCATCACAAAGTGTAATCTTGCCAGAATTAATGAGAGACTTTAATTTAACTGCCCACAGCTTATCAACTAAGCTCGGAGCATCATTTTTAATTGCTTACAGTATATCGCAGTTTATTATTGGTATACTACTAGATAAGTATAGCACCAAAGTATTATTGACTATAGCTATCAGCATTTGTGCAATCGCAACCTATGCCTATGCTAATACTCAAAATATAGATTATGCCATGGCAAGCAGAATATTCATTGGTATAGGCGCAGCATTTGCAGCACTCAGCTCATTAAAAGTTAGCGCAAATTGGTTTGAGCATAAAAGATTTGC
>JABJNB010000035.1 GCA_018659145.1 Rickettsiales bacterium | reverse complement strand
TTGATGCCATCAGCAAAGGCGTTGTTCCATCAGAGGTTCTAGCCTGATTAACATCTGCTCCTCTACCTAACAACAAATCTACTACTGCTACACGACCTTCTTCCGACGCGATCAACAAAGGCGTTCTTCTATCATTTGCTCTAGCCTGGCTTGGGTTTGTTTTTAGCTGATCTATTAAGATATGAGCAAGATCTAACCTACCTCTTTTAGCCGCTCTAATAAGCAATGTATCTCCTTCTTCAATTAATTGAGCAACGGTGTTTGGATGTCCTGGGGCAAAATTAGCTAACGTAAATGGAACAGAAATACCATTAACACGAAAACCTTCATCTTGCATAAATTGATTAAGCAATGCTATTGCCTGAATTTTTTGCCCTTCTGTTTGGGCTTTTTTTTCTTGGTATCTCATGTTACAAAATATTTTAAATATTAATTACTATAATTTTAATTCGGGACGGGATTTTAAATCTGGGTGTATATATACACCTCATATTATAGAGCAACATTTTTGGCCTCCCTCTGCTCTCCTGCTTTTTTCTTCCCCTCTAACAGGTTGTGTCGTAATATAATTAGAAAGCCTTTACCGCTAAAGACATGTCTTGTTATAAAATATTCTTTTCCAATAGCTTCGGATATCCGTGCAAAAGCATTCCATAAATCCAAAGTCTTTATCAAAAAACTCTTTCGCAATTATATTGCGACACAGCCTTATGGGCTCGCCCCTACGAAGGATGGTGCTTTGTGATTTTTTGTGACGCAGTCTTGATCTGCATCAGGAGTTTTGGTCGGATCTAGCGGCGTAACAGGCTCTACAGCAAATTCGTTCTCAGGAAAAGCTAAGGCCGTGATCTGGGTAGGTAATACTAGAATAAATTAATCCAATAATTCTAGTACAATTCTTTGCTTTAACTCTTCTAGATTAGTTCGGCTAGCAGCAGAGATGGCAATGACTTCTTTTTCAGTGGCTTGCTCTAACCGCTTTACGAGCGCAGGCAATTCTTCTTCTGTGACTAGATCAATTTTGCTTAATACAATAATTTCTTTTTTATCCATTAATAAATCAGAATATTTAGTTAGCTCATTTCGAATAATTTGGTAAGATTTGATCGGGTCTGGTGTTGTGACGTCAATTAAATGTAGGATGGTTTTGCAGCGCTCAATATGTTTGAGGAATTTATGGCCAAGCCCCATGCCGTCGCTGGCACCTTCTATCAGTCCTGGAATATCCGCAATAACAAAGTCTTTATCATCATATACAACAACGCCTAAATATGGCTTTAATGTGGTGAAGGGGTAATCTGCCACTTTTGGCTGAGCTTTAGATAGGGCTGAAATTAAGGTAGATTTTCCAGCATTGGGGAATCCAACGAGCCCAACATCTGAGAATATTTTAAGCCTTAGATGTATAATTTCCTCTTCTGTAACATCGCCCGGATTTGATATTTTTGGAGCTCTATTTACAGAAGATTTGAAGGATGCATTACCTCGGCCCCCTTCGCCACCTCTAAGCAGGACATATTCTTGATCCGCCTTGTCAAAATCAAATAATATATTCTCATCATCATCATATATTTGTGTACCGAGTGGCACTTGTAAAATAACGTCCTCACCATTGGCTCCATGACGATTTTGTCCTTTACCCTGGCCACCTGCCTTGGCTTTATAATGCTGTTTAAATTTAAAATCGATTAAGGTATTTAAGTTTGTGCTCCCCCTAAAAATAACATGACCGCCTCGACCGCCATTACCACCATCTGGACCACCAAAGGCCACATGCGCTTCGCGCCTAAAGCTGCAGGAGCCATTGCCTCCATTACCAGCTTTTACATATATTCTAGCTTCATCAAAAAAATTCATCTGCTAAATATAAAATTCTAAATTAATAACACCAAAAATAAGGAAGAGATACAAGATCGAAAAACCGAATAATTTCATGCTATATTTCTCCCAATCTTTTTTTACCTTAAGGGCCAGACTCAGAAATTTGATATTGAGTAATGTTGTAACTACCAAATAAATTACGCCTAGCTGCTCCATTGAGAGCATGAGTAAATAAGTTAAGCTGCATAATAATATGCTATAAAAGATAATTTGATTAATTGTTGAAGGAATGCCTTTGGCCAAGGGCATCATAGGTATCTTGGCAGCTTTATAATCATTGTTTTTTTTAAGAGCCAAAGCCCAAAAATGTGGAGGAGTCCAAATAAACACAATTAAAAATAACAAGGCAGCATTTAAAGAAATAGAGTTGGTAGCTGCAGCATAGCTAATTAACGGAGGAAATGCTCCTGCAGCGCCACCTATTACAATATTCTGGGGTGTAATACGCTTGAGCCAAATAGTGTAGATATAAATGTAAAAAAAGCTGGCAAACAGCAATATGATTGTAGCTAAGGCGTTGCTTGCTAAAAACATTAAAATTGCTGAAATTAATATTAAAATTCCGCCAAAGGCCAAGGCATCATCCGGGGTGATTCTACCTGTCGCAACAGGACGGTTTTTGGTTCGCTTCATCAATTTATCAATATCACGATCATACCACATGTTAATAGCTGCAGAGCCAGAGCTAGCTAATCCTATGCTCAATATAATAGTGATGCCAACAAACAAATTAACAGGCTGCTCTGCAATAATTAAGCCAGTAATAGCTGTAAAAACTATAAGCAGCAGCACCCCAGGTTTGGTTAGCTCGATGTAATCCTTAACGGTGCTTGGCGCTAAGCTTGCAACGTTAGAATCTATAGTGGGGATCGAATATGGTTGGCTCAAACTATTTATTCTTAAAAACAGGTTGCTTCTCGAAGCAGTGAACAGGGGGAGGTGAAGATATCGTCCACTCCAAAGTGTTCGCATACTCGCCCCATGGATTATTACCAGCTTTCTTTCCTCTCTTGAAAGCGAGTGCAATAATTACTAAGAATAATAGTGCTCCTGCAAAAGAAATATATGAGCCAATTGACGATACCATATTCCATCCAGCATAGCTATCTGGATAGTCCGGATATCTTCTCGGCATACCAGCTAGTCCTAAGAAATGTTGTGGGAAAAATGTTAAATTCACCCCTATAAACATTACCCAAAATTGGATTTGCCCAAGAGTTTCGTTATACATTTTTCCGGACATCTTGGGGAACCAATAGTAAAAAGCGGCAAATGCAATAAATAATGCTCCAAGTGACATTGTGTAATGGAAATGCGCGACTACATAATAAGTGTCATGGAGTAAAAGGTCAACTCCACTACTTGAAAGCAATACACCGGTTACGCCACCAGCGGTGAATAAAAACAAGAAGCCTATAGAATATAACATCGGAGTTTTGAATTCAATAGACCCACCCCACATTGTGGCGATCCAAGAAAATACTTTGATACCGGTAGGAATCGCAATGACCATTGTTGCTAGTGTGAAGTAGGTTCTAGCTCCTGCGCTTAAGCCTACAGCAAACATATGGTGAGCCCAAACCAAAAATCCAACTACCCCAATTCCGGCCATTGCATACACCATGCCCAAATAACCAAAGATTGGCTTTTTTGAGAAAGTAGAAATAATATGACTCACAATGCCAAAGCCAGGCAATATGACCACATAAACTTCAGGATGCCCAAAAAACCAGAATAAATGCTGAAATAATACAGGATCCCCTCCGCCAGCTACATCGAAAAAATTAGTGCCAAAGTTACGATCCGTTAGCAACATTGTGATTGCTCCGCCTAGAACAGGAAGGGCTAGGACAATTAAGAAAGATGTAACCAGCATTGACCAAACAAAAAGCGGCATAGTAAATAACTTCATACCAGGTGCACGCATGTTTAAAATGGTTGTGATGAAGTTGATAGCCCCAAGGATTGATGAAATCCCTGCCATATGTAGTGAAAATATTGCCAAATCAACCGACCTTCCAGGATGGTATACCTCATTACTCAGAGGAGGGTACATAGTCCATCCCGTTCCTGCTCCGCCGTCAACTAGCGCCGAGGCTACAAGTAATACCAATGCAAAAAATAAAAGCCAAAAGCTTATATTATTTAATCTTGGAAACGCCATATCTGGAGCTCCGATCATAAGGGGAATAAAGTAGTTTCCGAAACCACCTATTAGGGCTGGCATGATCATGAAGAACACCATGATAAGTGCATGAGCCGTAATAAACACATTGTACAATTGGTAATTACCATTGAATATTTGGTCACCAGGCTGCATTAGCTCCATCCTTAGACCAACTGAGAACATGGCTCCAATCAGGCCACCAACTATTGCCAAAATTAGGTAGAGGATACCAATATCTTTATGGTTTGTAGAATATAACCATCTTTTTAGTCCTGTAGGGTTGTGGTGAGCCGACATAAATTACCTATTTAAAGCTAGTGCTAATGTTGTTGAAGAAGGGGTTGATGCAAACTGCTGCTGTGAAACAACAATCCATCTCTGAAATTCATCTTTTGTTACGGCCCTAATTTTTATAGGCATAAATGCATGATAGGAGCCGCATAACTCAGAGCATTGTCCATAATAAACACCAGGTTTCTCGATATATAACCAACTATGATTTAAGCGTCCCGGGACAGCGTCCATTTTAACGCCAAGACTTGGCATGGCAAAGGAGTGAATTACATCAGCTGAGGTTATGTGCACGTCTATATAAGTCTCTACAGGCAAGACAACTTCGTTGTCTACAGCAAGTAGCCTAAGGTCGCCTTCTTCCAACTCATTCTCTTTTTTCATATAGCTGTCAAAGCCAATGTTGTCATAATCAGGATATTCGTAGGACCAATACCATTGATGGCCTACAACCTTTAAAGTCATCTCTGTTTTCGGAATAACCTCTTGCTGATAAATAAGTTTTACTGATGGGATTGAGATTATTACAATAATTATGCTTGGAACAAGAATCCACATAACCTCGAGAAAAACATGGTGGGTTCTTGTTGATGGCACTGGATTTTTGCTAGCGCGAAATTTGAAGCAAGCATATATCAGTAGTCCAACTACTAAAAACAATACTGCAAACATAAAAATCATTATAAAATTATGTGTTTCAATCGCTGAGCTTGCAAGTGGTGAGGCTGCTTCTTGAAACCCCATTTGCCAAGGCTTTGCCACCCCATCTGCAAAAGATAAGGTAGTGCTGGTCAATAAAGATGCACAAAAAGTTACAAATAATTTTTTTATTTTTCTCATTGGAATATTTTATAGTATAGCCGCGCATAATACGAATAATAGACGCAATTATCAAGAAGAAAATAACTAGATGAATTCCCGGGTCTTCTATTTTCAATTATTATATGAATTGCGGATAGCAGCCATGGGACTCTAAATTATTTCGTGCACCAGGCAAGGCGAATCATCTATTGGGCCGCAGTTTCATTATCTTGCAAGCAGTGAAGCTTGAAATCTATATTTTGCTTAATATACTTATAAGAGTCCATCAGGGCTGTTGCTCCACGCATTGTTGTAAAATATACAACCTTATTGATCAAAGTTGCCCGTCTAATGCTATAGCTATCTAAGATAGATTGCTTTTCTGACGTGGTATTAACAACAAGGTGAATCTCGCCATTATTGATCATATCAACTATATGAGGGCTGCCTTCTTTTACTTTGTTAATAGTATTAATGTTTGCAAATCCTTCTCGAGTCAGGAATTCTTGCGTGCCTTTCGTTGCAACAATATCAAAATTAAGCTTTTGTAACTTGGTGACGATATCTAAAATACCCTTTTTATCTTCATCTCGAACCGAAATAAAGGCCTTGCCCTGAGCTGGTAATTTGTGATATACGGCAATTTGGGCCTTAGCAAAAGCCTCTGCAAAACTTGTTGCTATCCCCATAACTTCACCAGTCGATTTCATCTCTGGCCCAAGTAAGGTATCAACATTTTCGAAGCGATCAAAAGGAAATATAGCCTCTTTTACAGCAAATTTATTTTTTAATTTTAACCCAGATAAATCAAAGTCGGTTAATTTATAGCCAGCCATTAATCTCGCGGCAATAGCCGCTACAGGCACCGAGGTTGCCTTTGCCACAAATGGCACAGTACGCGAAGCTCTTGGGTTTACTTCAATTACATAAAGCTTGTTATTTTGATAGGCAAATTGAATATTCATTAAACCTTTAATTTGTAGCGCTTTTCCTAAAGCCTCTGTTGCGGTATGAATTAAATCTAAAGCTGTATCATCGACTGAATAAGGTGGAATTGAGCAGGCGGAATCACCAGAGTGAATACCAGCTTCTTCTATATGCTCTAAAATAGCGGCGACTTTAATATCAACTCCATCGCCCAGTGCATCAACATCAAATTCAATAGCGTTAGACAAAAACTTATCTATTAAGATTGGGCCTTCTAGAATTATTTTTTTATTAACCTTAACATATTCATCCAGACCCTCATTATTTTCTATGACTTCCATTGCTCTGCCGCCAAGTACATAAGAAGGGCGAACAACGACAGGGAATCCTATTTTGGCTGCGGTATCTTTTAGTTGGGCAATATTATGAATAATTGCACTTTCTGGCTGCCTTAGATTAAGTTCATCTAACAAAGCTTTAAATCTTTCTCTATCTTCAGCCAAATCAATCATGTCAGGAGATGTCCCTATAACAGGGATATTATTTGCTTGTAGAGCAGGGCATAATTTTAGTGGCGTCTGCCCTCCAAATTGTACAATAACTCCGACGAGATCACCATTTTCTTGCTCTTTTTTGATGACCGCTAAAACATCTTCTTCTGCCAAGGGCTCGAAATATAAACGATCTGAAGTGTCGTAATCTGTTGATACGGTCTCGGGGTTACAGTTAATCATTATGGTCTCGAAGCCAGCTTCACTTAGCGTGAAGGCGGCATGACAGCAAGCATAATCAAACTCAATCCCTTGCCCAATACGATTTGGACCACCACCTAAAATGATAATTTTCTTTTTAGCAGTAGGGTTTGCTTCGCACTCAGTTTTGGTATAAATATTGCCCTCATAACTAGAGTAGAAATATGGAGCAAAAGATTTAAATTCAGCGGCGCAAGTATCAACCTTCTTGAAAACAGGGAGAATATCCTGTTGCTCTCTATATGCCCTAACCTCCTCCTCTTTCAATCCTTTTAAGTTGGCGATGGTTTTGTCGGAGAAACCATGCTTTTTTAACTTTAGTAACAGAGATTTATCATTGATATTGGAGCGTTTAATCACATCCTCTAAATCTACGATTTTTTTGATTTGCTCCAAAAACCAAGGGTCATAAGCGGTAATACTCTTTATCTCCTGGACGGAAAGTTTATATCTCATTGCCTGGGCTATATAAAGTAGTCGGTTTGGCTGCACTTTAGATAATTCGCGTTTGATAGCTTTGTAATTTTTCTCATGATTTTGACTAGCATCATAACCCTCAACTTCTACCTCGTCCAAACCAGATAATCCTATCTCAAGAGATCTTAGGGCTTTTTGCAAGCTCTGAGCAAAGTTCCGGCCAATGGCCATAGCTTCGCCAACAGATTTCATGCAGCTAGATAATTCAGTTGTAGTTTTAGAAAATTTTTCAAAGGTAAAGCGCGGAATCTTTGTGACAATATAATCTATAGTTGGTTCAAAAGAGGCGGGGGTAACCTTTGTTATATCATTTTGTAATTCATCTAGAGTATACCCAATTGCGAGCTTTGCTGCGATTTTGGCGATCGGAAACCCAGTTGCCTTAGAGGCAAGAGCGGATGATCGTGATACACGAGGATTCATCTCTATGACTAGTAGCTCACCGTCTGCAGGATTTACCGCAAACTGCACATTTGAGCCACCGGTTTCAACGCCTATCTCACGTAGCACGGCTATAGATGCATTCCGCATTACTTGGTACTCTTTGTCTGTTAGTGTCACAGCTGGGGCAACGGTAATACTATCGCCAGTATGAACTCCCATAGGGTCAATATTTTCAATAGAGCAAATAATAATGGTATTATCATTTCTGTCTCTAACAACTTCCATCTCATATTCCTTCCAGCCCATAACTGATTGGTCTATCTGAATCTCGGAGATAGGGGACATATCAATGCCCATCTGAACTTGTTTTTTATAGTCCTCGATATTATAGGCGATACCGCCACCAGCTCCTCCCATGGTAAAGGAGGGCCTAATAATGGCCGGTAATTTTATATCCGCAATAACTACCAAAGCTTCTTCTACAGTTTTTACAACAGCATTTCTAGGTGTCTTGAGGCCGATTTTCTTCATAGCATCATTAAAGAGCTGCCTGTCTTCCGCTTTTTTTATAGCGTCAATGTTGGCGCCTATTGTTTCTACATTATATTTTGCCAATATACCGGCCTCATGCGCTGCAAGAGTGGCATTTAAAGCGGTTTGTCCACCAACTGTAGGTAAAATTGCATCAGGCTTTTCTGCTTTAATAATTTTTTCAATAAATTCTGTAGTAATTGGCTCTATATAAGTCCTATCCGCAACTTTAGGATCGGTCATGATCGTCGCTGGATTAGAGTTTATTAAAACAACTTTATAACCTTCTTCCTTGAGGGCTTTGCAGGCCTGGGTGCCGGAATAGTCAAATTCACATGCTTGGCCAATAACAATTGGCCCAGCTCCTATAACTAAAATAGTTTTAATGTCATCTCTTTTAGGCATGCGCTAGACTCTTAGATTTTTTATACTCAATTACATTTTTGATAAAATCATCAAACAAATATTTACTATCATGTGGTCCCGGCGAGCTTTCGGGGTGATATTGTACGGCAAAAGCCATTTTGTCCTTAATTTTAAATCCTTCTATAGTGTTGTCGAATAAGGATAGGTGTGTAACCTCAATATTTTCAGGCAAGTTTTTATTACTAACGCAGAAGCCGTGGTTTTGACTGGTAATTTCTACTTTTTTATTACGCAAATTAATGACTGGATGATTTGCACCCCTATGCCCCTGATGCATTTTTTCCGTTGTTAAGCCTGAGGCAATGGCGAGCAATTGATGTCCGAGGCATATGCCAAAAAGCGGGATATTATTTTCTAAAATCTTTAAGATAACGGGGGTAGTAATTTTAGCTGTTGCAATTGGATCTCCAGGTCCATTTGATAAAAATATGCCATCAGGATTTAATTGCATGATCTCGTCAAAGCTAGTGTCGCTGCTTAGAACGTGTAGTTGACAATTTTGCTCGAGCAAACAATTTAGGATATTGTCCTTTATACCAAAATCTAATACTACAATATTAGTATCATGCTTTTTCATTGGGGCCGGCCTAGCAAAATTATATGAGAATTTATTGTAAATATAGGGGGAGTTAGTCGAAACCTTGGAGGCTAAATCTTGGCTTCCTAAAGAAGGGATGCTTTGGGCTTCCTTTAGTAAAGCATCGATATTAAAAACTTCGCCATCTTTGCAAAAGGCAATAATGGCTGTGCAAACACCTTTATCTCTAATTAAATTTGTTATATGACGAGTATCGATACCGCAGATACCAGAGAGATCTTTGTTAATAAGCCAGTTATTAAAATCATTTTCGCTACGAAAATTTGAGGCTGGAGTTAAATCATCACAAATTATAAGGCCGTTAGCAAATTTAGCTGACTCCGCATCTTCCGCATTACAGCCAACATTGCCAATATGCGGAGCTGTAAAATTAATTATTTGACCCGTGTAAGAAGGGTCTGTTAAAATCTCCTGGTAACCTGTAATCGAGGTGTTAAAGCAAACTTCCCCCACAACTTTTTGTTTAGCTCCAATACCTCTACCAAAGAAATATTCACCATTGCTTAGGATGAGGGCAGCATTAATCTCTGCTGATGCTTTTACATAAGGGTGCTTGGGCATTTCTTTTTTTATACAACAAAATTGGGGTAGTTGGTACTAGGCAAACCCAGGCATGATTACAGGGAATCTTTTTATCAGTCAACAAATAGTATTAACCAGCATTAATTATTTTATCTATGATGCGCTCGACTGACCCTAAGGTGAAAATATAAATTTGATATCTAAAATCTGCATTTGTAACAAGTTTAAATCCGCTACGGACTGTTAATTTTCTGCTCATAACATATATACCCAAGTTAAAACATTGTTTTAACGCCGCTTTACCTTGCTCAGTTGGAGCAGATTTTGTGATAAAATACTCTTCTTGATAAAGGTCTTGTTCCTTTAAGGCATTCTCAATATCATTTCGAACGTAATTCCGAACATTATCAATAACTTCTGGATTTGCATTTATGTATAAATGGACAAAGAATTTTAAAGGGGCATATTTTATAGAGCTATCTAATTGCTTAAAAAAGCCCTTCTCTAACGCCATTGTCATTTCTTGGTATAAGTCCATGGATTCTAAATATCAATTTTCTTCTATTATTGCACAAATTTATTAGAAAGACAAAGTATTAATTATTTGCTTCCAGATCGTCATCATCCAGACCATCTGTTGTAAGAGACTCTTCAGTTAGATCTGATTCTTCGATCTCATCATCTATCCCGCGACTTATATCTAGGATAGAGTTGTCTACAAAGTCACTTTCATGCTCTTCTCGGGATGCTGATTCAACAGTGATCTCGCCCTGTTTAATTTTATCTTGGGACTCGCTCAAGCTTTCTTGAGCTGCTCGGTTACGATAATCACCGATGTCAATTTCTAGCAACTCTTCCTCAAGATCCGCGAAGTCAATATCGTCTTTATCAAATATATCTTTTAATATATCTAGGTAGATAGGAATCCATTCCTTGGATAATCCGTTTGTCTTAGCTTTGACTTGCTGCATAATCTCAATCCCATACTCATTGCTTGAGAGAATTGCGATTATATCCTCCAAGCTACTTAAGTCTAGTTCTGCAACAACGGCCTCATTCGCATGCTTTAATAGGAAGTTTCTGTTGTTATCTTTGATACCCTTCATTAATTTGAATTCTGCATCACTCAAATTGAAAATCTCTTGATAAGAATCTGCCACATTTTTGTTCGGTAGGTATATCTGGGTCGATAGATTGTGAGTTAGCTTGCTAGTTAAGTTGCTTTGCGCAATATCGTCAATGGATTCGCTGGCAAATATTACCACTATGTTTTTGTCGCGAAAAGATGCAAGCATCTCATCTAGTTTTGGGGCCAAGAAAGGATTATCAATTAAGCGCCAAGCTTCATCTAGCACTATAATAGAAGGCTTGCCATTGGAACTTTCCAGTTCAATTTTATTTAAGAAATAGGATATTAGAGGGTATAAAATAATTTTGCTTTCGGCAATGTTGGTAAGATCAAATCCATAAATATTACTCTGATCTTGCTTTATGTTAAAACTATCTGTTTGATGGTCAAAAAATTTCGCAAATTTACCATCATTAGCCCAGAACGATATTTTCTCAGCTAGGTTAGTCGGCTTTAACATTGCGGCTACAGACTTAATATTCCTTTTTGATTCTGGCAGTGTAAATAATTTGTCAACCACCTTCTTCAGGATATCGTTCTTTTTATCGCTGCGGTGGATTCCTTGGGCGGTTACCTCGTCTTTATCAATGGTAAGCATCCCAAGAAAAAATACTAAAAACTCGCGTGACTTTGGCGAGTCTAAGATGGAAAAGGGGTTGATATCTAAGGAAAAATTTCGGAGCATCAATGTTTGGTAATCACCGTCTAGAGCATTGACAAAGATTTCTGAGCTATTAAAAAAGTCAAAATAATATAAATTAAAGTCAATCTTAGCTGTTTGAGCCACTAAGAAATTTAATAACACTGTTTTACCAGAGCCGTAAGGTCCGAGTATTAAGGTGTGCCCATTATCATTATGGTGGAAATTAAAGAAATATGGAGTCTGGTTTGATGTGTAAAATACAGAGATCGGGGCTCCCCACTTATTATCCTCTAGACTTCCTGCTGGAAAGTTGCTGAGTGAGCCAAATCCGCCAAATCTGGAGGTTTCCGTTGAGGTTCTTCTTATTAAGTGACAAAAATTGCCTGGCAATTGTGACCAAAAGCAGCTTTCCAGATAAACATTTTCCCTCACGCATGTAATACCAAAGGACAATAAGAGTTTTATAGCTTTTTCAACATTCTCTTGAAGCTCATCGCTGCTTCTGCCTAAAATATTAAGTAATAACTGTTGTCGTCCAAAGGCGGTTTTATTCTCATTATTGTAATTAAGAATTTTTTTAATGCCGAGATGTTCAATAAATTGTTTATCTCCACCAATTTTGAGTGTATTATTATATTCTTTAAATGCTCTTATAACGGATTCTGGGTCTACAAAGCTTAATGATTGAGTTATAATGAACTCCATGGGTAATTGAAGAAATTTATCCAGTAAGCTTGAGGATAAATCGCTATACTCTTTGATTGAAAATAAGGATCCTTGGTAATTATGGGTGCTATTTTTTATCTGATAAGACTCACTGCCAAATGCAAACCTACTTTGAATTAGGTCGGTAGATGCATCAAGATCCTTGAGAGGAAAGAATGTTTGGTTTAAATTGATAATTTTGCTTAGGAAGCGCAGCAGTTGCGAGTAATAAACATTCTCTCTCTTGTAAATGCCAAGCTTTCTGGCACCAAAATTTGACAAGTCACTTAGCACTCCATTAGTTATAGCTTCCAATTCTTTTTGATTCTTATCAATCTCTTTATGCACATTGTGCCTAAGTAGAGAAAATAGGGTGTATGATAACATTTTTCCTACACCAATTTTATTTACAGGCTTTGTTTCGTAAATAAAGGTAAGGTATAATTCATTAACAAATTTATGCTCCCATTGATGTAATTTATTCCAGCCACTATCTAGGACTTTGCAGAATTCATTAGAGAAATCACCTTCTGGCCTAAGATTCTTTCGTCTGCGTATAGTATGCAGGTAAATGGCAACGTTATCTATCTTGATATTATTGGAGATAGCTTCTCTAATTGTTGTTTTTAAGTCGGTTTGACTTTTTCCCACCAATTCACGCGTAAATCCTGTGATTTTTATGGTTTGTAATAGATGGTTATTTTTTAGAAGTAGTGTAGATTCGTTGTAATGACAAGTATAGGGAATAAAGTCAGGAGATGGGTGTTTGAATTTTACTTTTGTGTTTTTTTGATCCTGATCTTTCATGATAAAATATCAGAAGAGCTCTTGCTGAACAAGGCTCTCCTGATATATTGATTCAAGTATATTATACTGTGCTCAATTCTGCTGCAGAACAAGATCCGTCTCCGGCACCAAGGCCTTCTACGATTGAAGTTGCTCCAAAAATTGCACCTATACCCAATACAGTTGCAATCGCAACGCCCCAAGAAACTTTACCTAGGAATAATGAAACACCAATAAAGATAATAGCAAAAGCTGCGATAGATTTTCCAACACCACCTTGCACGATTGCCAAAGTATTGCATAAAATTTGCTCAAGATCTCCGCCGGTTCCAACATTGTCTGTTGCTAATGCAGGATCAGTTATCAACATAACTGCAAATAAACCAAAAATCATGGTTAATATATTTGATAAGCTAAGCTTTGAATCAAATGTTTTAGAAAAAATGGACATTGTTACCTCAGTTTAAAGTATTAGAAAGAATTAAAAAAGTAGCTCTTTTAAGCTATCTTAAACCTTATATTAACATAAATTAAAAAATAAAGCAAATTTAATTATTTTGTCGTAATAAATTTAAGGTGAGATATTTCTAATTTAGCTAAATTGAATATAGCTTTAAATAATTGTTCTTGTGAATATAAGAGGTTGCTTGCTAGAGAGGTGGCGCTTGTTTTTATTATAAGTGTTTTTTTATTTTGTGCAATAGTTAGATCATATGGTGTTGAATATTTTGCAATTTCAGCAGAAGTTAGTAATCCCCAATTATCTTTTATTAGAAAAAGCTGGAAACTTTCTTTTTTTAAGCTGTTTTTATAGAAACTATCAATAGAGTTATTAATTTTATGCATTATCTAAAACTTTTTCTTAGCAAACCTTTTTATTTAGCCTTGTTATTGCTTATAGCCCTGCTCACTTTAGGGCTTTTTTATAAAAGAGGCAAATTAAATAAAAATTCTGTTACTAATATTATAATTATAAGCACCCTATTAATAATCACTTGCTTCGGCTTCTTTTATTATAGTGTAGTTAAGGGCAAGCAAACTAGCTATCAGCCAGCCAGGATTATCGAAGGTGTTGTAACTAAATAGGTAAAAATCATGAGTGATAAAATAAAGGGATTTGTAGCCGATAGTCGAGTTTTGGTTCAATTTAAACGCTTGTTTGCTGAGGAGATAGGTCATTTTCGTGTCGTTGGCGGATTTGTTAGAAATTATTTAATTGGGATTGGTGGATCGGATATAGACGTTGCTACAACGTTATCGCCAAATTTATTGCAAGAGTTTTGCTTGAGACAAAAAATTAAGTTTTTTGAGATAGGGGGGACCTATGGCACGATAGGAATAAATATCCTCGGTCAAACTGTGGAGATAACCTCGACACGTCTCGATATTAAAACTTATGGCAGAAAGGCTGATATTGAATTTACACCGGATTGGTATCTGGATTCAGAGCGTCGTGATTTTACGATTAATGCCTTATATGTAGATTTTGAAGATAATTTATATGACTTTCATGGCGGTCAAAAAGATTTAGAGAAGAAGATTATCAAATTTATAGGAGTCGCGGAGGATCGGATAAGAGAAGATTATTTGCGCATGCTCAGAGCCTATAGATTTGCTGCTGAGATACCAGGATTTGTAATAGAAAAATTAGATAAAGATAGAATAGAACTTAATGTAGATAAGCTAAAAGATCTTTCTCGGGAGCGAGTAAGGTCTGAGTTATTTAGAATTTTAAGGTCTAACTTTGCGCCATTTTATGTAGATTATTTTCATAAAAAAGAAATTTTTTCGATTTTAGATTTATCGATAAGGGAGTTGCCAGATCTTGCGGATAAATGGCAAAAAATAGTTGTAAAGTTTGAATTGATATTGGTTGCATTACTGAACCAGGGGCAAGGTTATAAGGATTTGCAGCGGAATTTAGCGCTATCAAATAATGAGTTGGCTCAGATAAGGTTGTTCCGCGAAGCAATGGGGCTTGAGATTGAAAGTAGTGATATTTGTCAATTTTTAGATGAGCATAATATCGATTTTCTAGAGAAGATGTTGACCGCCAATTATTTGGCACAGGATATAACGTTCTCACAATATGTGAGCAATCTAGATTTTGCTAAAAGTTTAAAGCCATCTATTTTCCCAATATCAGGTAATGATATCAAAGCATTGGGTGTTACAAATGGCGTCGAAATAGGTGGGGTTTTAAAAGGCTTAAAATCTAAGTGGTATCAATCTGGATATGAATTGAGCCGCGAAGAATTGTTGGAGTTAGGCAGGCGGTTTTTATAGGGTCCTCCCACCTGGAATTATCGAGATTGCTCTATATTCGGCGGGAGGACCCCGCCCCTACCGGGATTATTAAATTAATTTCATTAATTCTTGAACTTTAGCAACTGATGATTTGAATTCTGCATCTTCTTCATCTGTTAAGTTAAGTTCAACTATTCTTTCGACTCCATTGGCTCCGATTACCACTGGAACGCCAACATAAGTATCTTTTATTCCATACTCACCACTTAGATAAGCTGCGCAAGGTAATATAGCTTTTTGATCAAATAAGTAGCTCTCGGTCATTTTTATTGCTGATGAAGCTGGTGCATAAAAAGCTGAACCAGTTTGTAATAATTTTACTATTTCAGCACCACCGTCCCTAGTTCTTTGGGCAATTTCATTTACTCTCTCTTCACTAATCCAGCCCATTTTTATTAATTCTGGCAGCGCTATTCCTGAAATTGTTGTAAATCTGATCAAAGGTACCATTGAGTCACCATGCCCACCTAAAATAGTAGTATCTATATTTTCTACGGAAATATTTAATTCTTTAGCCAAGAAGCATTTAAACCTTGCTGAATCTAGTACTCCAGCCATTCCGACGACTTTCTCTGGCGCAAATCCTGTGGTTTGTTGCATTACCCAAACCATAACATCTAGAGGGTTAGTAATAACTATAACAAAAGCATTAGGGGCATGCTCTTTGATGCCGGCCCCAACGGATTTTATAATGTTGGTATTAATTTTCAAAAGATCGTCACGTGTCATACCGGGCTTTCTAGGAACTCCAGCGGTTACGATTACCACATCAGATCCAGCAATTTTGCTATAATCGTTAGTTCCAGATAAATTATTGTCAAAATTCTCGACGGCACCACTTTGAGATATATCTAGAGCTTTTCCCTGCGATCTTTCAGCCGTTAAATCTAGCAAGACAATGTCGCCCAGATTTTTAAGAGCTGCTAAGTGAGCAAGGGTTCCGCCAATATTTCCAGCACCTACAAGTGCAATTTTGTTTTTAGTCATAATAAATATCCAATAATTAATTTAACAAAAATCACGAAGTCGTCATGATTTTAAATAACGATTATCTGCCACTATAGCAGAAAAAAGTAGTTTGTAGCGTCTCCCACCACTCTCTACAACCTTCAGTTCTGAGACATTGAGTCAAAGAATTGAGGGTTGGTTTTGGTTTTCTTAAGTCGCTCCATTAAAAACTCCATTGATTCGATAGTACCCATCGATCCGATAATCTTGCGTAAAACCCACATTTTATTTAATATGTCTTTTGGTACTAATAAATCCTCTTTACGTGTACCAGATTTATTAATGTCGATCGCAGGAAATATGCGTTTATCAGAAACTTTTCTATCTAGAACAATTTCTGAGTTACCAGTTCCTTTGAATTCTTCAAAAATTACTTCATCCATTCTAGACCCAGTTTCTATCAATGCTGTAGCGATAATAGTTAGTGATCCTCCGTTCTCAATATTTCTAGCTGCACCAAAAAATCTTTTAGGACGCTGCAATGCATTAGAGTCTACGCCACCAGTTAGTACTTTTCCTGATGATGGCACAACAGTATTATAAGCTCTAGCAAGCCTGGTAATTGAATCAAGGAGGATAACTACATCAAGACCTTGCTCAACTTTTCTTTTAGCTTTCTCAATAACAATCTCGGCCAATTGAACATGGCGAGAGGCTGGTTCATCGAATGTAGATGAGACAACTTCGCCTTTTACGGAGCGGGACATATCAGTTACTTCTTCAGGACGCTCGTCAATTAGCAGGACTAATAATTCGCATTCTGGGTTATTTTCTGCAATGGCCTGAGCAATATTTTTCATTAGCACGGTTTTTCCTGTCCTAGGAGGAGCTACAATAAGGGCTCTTTGACCCTTTCCTAGAGGGGACACTATGTCTATTATTCGCGTACTCAAGTCCTTAGCGCTGGACGCCTCTAAGTTTAGCTTAACGTCTGGGTAGAGGGGAGTTAGGTTGTCAAAGTTGGTTTTTCTTCTGGATTTAGAAGGGTCCTGTTGATTAACGAGATCAGCTTTCGCTAAAGCAAAATAACGCTCGCCTTTTTTAGGAGACCTAATTTCTCCTGTAATAGCATCACCAGTCCGAAGTCCTAGTCGCCTTATTTGATTTGGTGATACGTAAATATCATCTGGGCCGGACATATAATTTGTCTCTGGAGCTCGCAGAAATCCGAATCCATCATTTAATACGTCTAATACACCGCCACCTAAGATTTTGTTACCTCGGTGTGCATGAGTTTTTAGGATTTGAAACAATAAGTTTTGCTTTACTAGCGTGTCGGCATTTTCAATCCCTAGCTCTTGGGCAGTTGCCACTAAGTCAGCAGGAGCTGATTTTTTAAGGTCATCAAAAGCTATTACTTCTCGCTCCTTCTTCGGCGCATCATCGCTTTGCTCTACATCTTTTTCCTCATCGGAGCTTTCTTCTTTTTTGTGCTTTAAGCTCTTTTGTGGAATGGAGGGAGTGGGCTTTGCAGGACTTTTATTCTCACTATTGCCTGAACTTGTGCTATCTTGATCTATTTTATTGCCTTCTTCAACTTTGTTCTCGGCTTTTGCTTTAGGTGTTGAAAAAATTCTACGAACGGTTCTTCTCGTACCGGTGCTTTCATTGGTCATAAATTATTTGAAAATGTTTTGGAAATTTGTTTGGAAACTGTGTGGGCAGACAATATATCGCAAATACTGGTTGTCAATAATCTTTTTTTTAGGGGAGGGGTCTTTGAATCAAAATCTTTGTAACTTTGATTTGAGAGCGACTCTTCTTTAGCGCCTTATCATAGATATGCAAGGGCCCCTTGCTTTATTAGAGAGGCTTTACGACAGTCATTATTACAATTGCAATTAGGCAAATTGTCGGAACTTCATTAATGATTCTAAAAAATCGCTCAGAGTATTTATTGTCATCTTTGGCAAAATCTTTGCGAATCTTGGCTAGGAATCCATGAAATCCTACTAAAATCATTACAAAAGTAAGCTTTACATGAAACCAACCGCTTTGCATTAGGATATCACCATTGATTTTGACTAGCAAAATCCCAAACACTAGCGTCAAAATCATTGCTGGGTTAATGATGAATCTTAACAATTTAACCTCCATTACCTTTAGCATCTCTGAGCTTTCTGATTTTGGCGATGCCTTGGCGTGGTAAACATATAATCTTGGCAAGTAAAATAGCCCAGCCATCCATGATACTAATGAAATTATATGAAAGGCTTTAATCCAAAGGTAATAAGTGACCATATTCGCTAATGTAAAAGGCGGTTAATTTAAATAATGCTAGATGAATAAAATAAATTTGTAATGCATATTTTCCTAAATAATAGACGCACCATTTATGCGGGCCTATTTTGGTAGGATAATATGCTGGCTCAATTGTTGCCATGATAATAAATGTGGTAATAATATATCCGGATAAAAAGAGTGGGTAGGCTGTAATCCCAGCAAGTGTATTTAAAAATAGAAAATACAATGCCCCCAATATAATCATGAGGTAATGTTTGTGCTTGTGATTTAATCGAACCACATGGCCAAGTAGATAAGGTATTAGGGCGGCAGAGGAATATTCGAGCATTTGCAATATTGGAAATAATATGAAGACCAAAAATGCAAAGGGGATTGAGTCGTATAAGGTAATTTTAAAATCTTTATTGGCAAGTGCACTGTTGAGGTAGCGTAGAGCAAATAATGTAATTAGGATATTGGGCGAGAATTTACCAAATAAGATAAAATCTATTGTAACAATTGAGACGCCCAGGGTAAGTAGGCTGAAATCAATTTTTTTAGAATTAGAAAATGCGATTAAAAAGCAGAAAACTGGAGCTGCAGCACGACCAATGATGCGTAGCATTTCTTGGTCCGGCATTAGGAAGGCGCCAATATGATCGATGATCATTACGATTATAGCGAAGCTCTTTAGTAAATCGTAATTGAAATCTCGCTTGGTTGAAATTATGCTTCCTTTCATACTAGCTAACAGCGGTTATATGCTCATTGCAAAGCATGCCGTATAGCCAAAAGCTAGATGACATGCTTTAAAATTAGTTATGCGCTTGATCTACTAATTTGTTTTTAGTAATCCAAGGCATCATTTTTCTGAGGTTCTCGCCAACGGCTTCAATTCTATGAGTTCTGGCCGAATCCCGCATTTTATTCATATTGGAAAAACCTTGCTTTGCATCCTTCATATATTCTTCAACAAATTCACCATTTTGAATGCGTGTTAAAATTTGCCTCATCCGAACTTTAGTGTCACTATCGATAACTTTTGGCCCAGAAGTAAAGTCACCATATTCTGCGGTATTTGAAATAGAGTAACGCATATTAGCTATGCCACCTTCGTAAATAAGGTCTACAATAAGCTTAGTTTCGTGTAGGCATTCAAAATAAGCCATTTCTTCAGAATAACCAGCTTCAACTAAAGTCTCAAATCCAGCTTGGATTAAACTTGTTAATCCGCCACATAAAACTGCTTGCTCGCCAAATAAGTCGGTTTCGCACTCTTCCTTGAAAGTGGTTTCGATAGTTCCGGATCGCCCGCCACCAATTGCTGATGCGTATGATAGAGCTAAATCTTTGGCTGCGCCGGATTTATCTTGAGCTATTGCAATTAAGCAAGGAACTCCGCCGCCTTTTTGATATTCGCCACGCACTGTATGCCCTGGCCCTTTTGGCGCCACCATAAATACATCAAGATCTTCTCTTGGAGTAATAAGGTTAAAATGGACATTTAATCCATGAGCGAACATAAGGCTCGCGCCTTGCTTTAGATTGTCTTTTAGTGATTCATTATAAAGCTCAGCTTGGCTTTCATCTGGTATTAATATGCAGTTAACATCTGCCCAGATAGCCGCGGCTTCTGCTCTTACTACTTCAAATCCAGCTTCGGTGGCTTTAATAACGGATTTGGAAGTTCCTCTTAGAACTATTTTTATATTATCTGCCCCAGAATCTCGTAAATTTTGAGCATGAGCATGAGCTTGAGATCCGTAACCGTAAATAGCTATATTTTTGCTTTTGATTAATGCTGAGTTAGCATCTTTGTCGTAATATATATTTAAGGACATAGTGTTTAGTACCGTTTGCTTTAATTAAAATTCAGTTATTCACTTGTGTAAATGACTAGGGCATAATATCATATGCTTTCCAGCTATTTAGAATATTTATATATAATTTGCAATGTCAAATATAATGCAGCATTACGAGCCAGAGCTTGCTAGACTGTCGAATCTGTATCAAAAAGACAAAATGCACTCAGCCTTGTTAATATCGGGCGCGGAAGCAAGTTATCTGGATGTTTTTTGCAAAAGTCTAGCTTGCGGAATGCTGAATATAAAATTGGAGCAAGATTTTTGTCCGGATCTGCAAATTATCAAATATGATGAAACTAAAGCGCAGAGAGTAATCGCTGTAGATAATATCCGTAAAATTAATAACTTTATGTTACAAACTTCTTATGGTGGTGGAGCTAAAATTGTAATCATAAATAGCGTAAATCATTTAAACAAAAATTCGGCAAATGCCCTGCTTAAAATATTAGAAGAGCCGCCTCGAAACAGCTACTTTCTGCTGATATGCCATAATAGGGATAATGTGTTAGATACTATCAAATCTCGAACTATTACTATTGAGTTACCAAGGCTTAATTCTGTTGAGACAGCAAAGATTTTAACTAGGGAGCATGAGGGCTGTGATGCAGCTGAAATTAATAATGCCGCAATGTTATTTTCAAGTGGAATTGAGAATGCAAAACGCTATTTGATAGAAGGTATGGATAAAATTTACCATCAGATCGACGGTTTGAGTGATGATGCTCATGCATTTGACATTGAAAGTTTAATTACAAAGCTTGATTTAAAAGATGAATTTACTTTCGCGCTGATCACAAAGATCATTTATCATTTATGCTATTTAAAAATAGTTCCAGCAACAAAAGAGCAAGATCTTTTTGCCTTAGTGAGTGATGAGCCTAAGCGGATAACTGCTCGGCCAAAAATATCGGAGTTTTTAGATAGCTTTACCACCAACCTAGATGATCTTAAAATCTATAACCTAGATAAAGCTAACTTCTTGCGTACCTATCTAACAAAATTTAAGTCCCTTTAAAATTTATGTCTAATTTTTATATCACCACACCAATTTATTATGTAAATGACAAGCCTCATATTGGCCATGCTTATACAACTCTTGCCTGTGATGTAGTGGCGCGCTTTAAGCGAGCTGATGGTTTTAACGTAAAATTCTTAACAGGCACAGATGAGCATGGGTTAAAAGTCGCTCAATCAGCTGCTAAAAAATCTATAGATCCGCAAAGTTTTACAGATGAAGTATCCCAGCATTTTAGGGATTTAGCTAGGGCAATGAATTTTACAGAAGATGATTTTATTAGAACTACAGAGGAGAGGCACAAAAAGGCTGCTAGCAGCTTTTGGCAAATTTTAGAGAAGAATGGTTATATTTACAAAGGTAAATATGCTGGATTTTATTCGATCCGTGACGAAGCTTATTATAGCGAAGATGAGTTGGTAAATGGCAAGGCTCCAACCGGCGCAGATGTGGAGTGGAGTGAGGAGGAGACTTATTTCTTTAAATTATCGGCTTTTCAGGATAAGTTGTTAGATTTTTACAAATCTAATCCTGATTTTATTCAGCCCAAATCTCGCTATAATGAAGTAGTGTCTTTTGTCCGAGGGGGCAAAGATTATAAAGAGGGAGCTTTGAGAGATCTGTCAATTTCCAGGACAACATTTTCTTGGGGAGTAAAGGTCCCAGAAGATGAGAAGCATGTAATGTATGTATGGCTTGATGCTTTAACTAATTATTTATCCGCACTTGGTTTTCCAGACCAAGAAGCTCAGGACTATAAGGATTTCTGGCCAGCAAATATTCATGTTGTCGGCAAGGATATTTTAAGGTTTCATGCAGTCTATTGGCCGGCATTTTTAATGGCTGCGGACCTTCCTTTGCCACAAACTATTTTTGCCCACGGTTGGTGGACTAATGAGGGGCAAAAGATTTCTAAATCATTGGGCAATGTAATTGATCCTTTTGAGATAAGCGAAGAATTTGGCCTTGATCAAATGCGTTATTTTTTGCTTAGTCAGGTTATATTTGGCAGTGATGGAGATTTCTGTAAGGAAGAATTGATTCGAAAAACTAATTCTGATTTAGCTAATAATATCGGTAATTTAGCGCAAAGGGTTTTAAGCATGGTTGCCAAAAATTGTGAAGGAAAAATACCGAGTAATAAAAATTTAACCAATGATGACAAGGCTCTAATTGCAAAGGGTTATGAATTAGCGAATCTTTTACGCGGTCATATTGATGATATGAATTTTGCTGAATACTTATCCGAAATTATAAAATATAGTAATTTGGCTAATGAATATGTAGATCGCAAGGCGCCTTGGCAATTACGCAAAGCTGATCCAGAGGCAATGGAAACAGTTTTGTATGTGGTGCTTGAAATTGTCAGGATTATTGCCATTTATCTGCGAAGCTTCATGCCTGATTCTGCAGGTAAGTTGCTTGGTTTATTGGCGGTGCCTGAAGAAGAGCGTGATTTCACTGCTTTGAGTGAATCTGGAGCTTTGAATTCAGGGGTAAGATTACCAGCCCCAGAACCTATATTTAAAAGATACTCTGTATGAAAAAAGCTTTCACGCTGATAGAGCTTGCGCTTGCTATAATAATTATTGGAATATTAGTCAGCACTATTCTTGCTGCTTCTGAATTTCGTCGAGCGGCTGAAATTAGGGCGACTATGAAGCAATTGCTCGATTATCAAGTTGCGTATAATAGTTTTCAAGATCGTTATGACGCAAGGCCTGGTGATTTTGGGCGTGCTTATGACTTCTGGCCGGATAATTGCGGGTCTGAACTATTCTGCAATGGTAATGGTGATGGCTTGATCCAGGGTTACAAGGAGGTCCATCTGGCTTGGATGCATTTATCTAATTCAAATTTTATCAAGGGCGAGTTTGCAGGCGAAGGTTATTTGAATGATGAAACTCAACTTAGGGGATATAATGCTCCAGATGGATATTTGCGGGGGACGCAAGTATCCTTAACCTATAAGATGTTTGATCTAGATAATTTGCCTAACACGCATTATTTAGTTTTGGGAGGCTATAAAGAGAATGATATTGGTTTTGGAGCGACTATAACACCGCTTCATGCCGCGCGTATTGATGATAAAATGGATGATGGCACTCCAAATGGACATCTGCTTGGACGTAATGGCTATCGTGATGGCAGCTGGGACCTTGCCGAATGTATGGTTGATGAGGGTGATATTCCCATGGCTAATGAGGGTGATCTTACCGGTGCTCAATATTACGAGAATCAGGGTAATACACAAGAATGCATACTTGCGTTTATAGTTGACTAAATCACACTTGTGTTTTTTAGGAAGGTCTGAACCTGGCGTGATGAATCGCTCAATATTGTTTCTTGCCGGTGTATTTACTAATTTATTTTATGGCATAAATGTCATATAAGAAATTCGCCCTAGCTTAGGCCAGCCCTTCATTTCTTGTATAAAATTTCTGCTCATAAAATATTCAATGAAATTATGATTTATAGATGGGACTTGCTATTAGGCTTTGTGATAAATAAAATATCCCTTGAAAAAAACAGATAAAATCCATAAGAATATGTATTATTTCTTCTTGAGCATTGCTTTGGTTTTGTAAGATAAAGATTGTAGAAATTAATCTGATAGATTCTGTAAAACATAATTTGAAACCTATGATAAAAAAATATTTCGGCACAGATGGTATTAGGGGCACTGCAAATAAAGGTAAGATTACAGCAGATAAAATTCTTAAAATAGGACAAGCTGTTGGTGTTAAATTTCAAAGAGGGGATCATACTCATCGGGTAATTATTAGTAAAGATACGCGCTTATCTGGCTATATGATTGAGAATGCCCTAACGGCAGGTCTGATCTCAGTTGGTATGGATGTAATTATTTTAGGGCCAATGCCAACGCCAGCGGTTGCTATGCTAACTAAGGCTATGCGCGCTGATTTAGGGGTGATGATTTCCGCATCTCATAATCCATATTTTGACAATGGCTTAAAGTTTTTTGGTCCGGAAGGTTTTAAATTATCTGATGAAATTGAGCATGAAATAGAAGATTTGATGGACAAGGATTTGTCCAAATATCTTGCTGATTCAGATAAAATAGGCAGGGCCACTAGAATTGAAGATGCTTCAGGGCGGTATATAGAATATGTTAAAAATACTTTCCCGCGTGATTTGACATTAGAGGGTATGAGGATCGTTATTGATTGTGCCAATGGGGCTGCATATAAAATTGGGCCAACAGTCTTGTGGGAGCTAGGAGCTGATGTTATCGCAATGGGTGTTACTCCAAACGGCTTTAATATTAATGAGAATTGCGGAGCTACTGCTCCGGAAAAATTATCCAAAGCTGTGACAAAAAACAAAGCTGATATAGGTATAGCCTTAGATGGAGATGCTGATCGTTTGATAGTAGCGGATGATAAAGGTAATATCATTGATGGTGATCAAGTAATAGCCTTAATAACGGAATATTGGCATCAGCATAAAAAGGTTAAAGGTGGTGGCATTGTAACTACCAAAATGTCTAATTTAGCTTTGGAGCAATATTTAGGTTCAATAGATTTGGAGCTTAAGCGAACCAATATAGGTGACCGCTATGTTGCTGAATATATGCGCGAGAATGGTTTTAACATAGGCGGTGAGCAATCAGGCCATATTATCTTAAGTGATTATTCAACCACAGGAGATGGCTTGATAGCGGCGTTACAAGTGTTTGCATGTTTAAAAGAAAGGCGGGTAAAGGCCAGTGAGATAACTAGTAACTTCAGCCCCATGCCTCAAATATTGCGCAATATTAAGTGCTCTATGTCTATTTCCTTGGATGATGCGGATATACAAGAGAGTATTAAGTATGCGGAGCAAAAGTTGGGCTCGGAGGGCAGGGTCTTGGTTCGAAAATCTGGAACAGAGCCTATTATACGGGTTATGATTGAGGGTAGCAAATCAGCTGAAATATCAAAGTTGGCGGATAATATTGTGTCAGTTATTGAGCGTAAGTCGGGTGCTCCAAATAAATTAACAAAGTTAAAAAATGTTTTCACAAATCTTACTAATAGGCGGGTCGGATTCAAGTGGTTTGGCAGGCATTCAGGCTGACAAATCCATCTGCGAGCATTATGCGGTTAAAGGGCATGTGGTCACAACATCTGTGACCATTCAAGGTGCTAATCATTTTTATAATCGCTTTGACCAGGATAGTAATTTTATTACTGATTCTGTGTTAAATATTCTTGAAAATAATCAAATTGATTTTGTCAAAATAGGCATGTTGGCTAATTTGCAAATAACTCAGGCAATTTTTAATATTTTTAAAAATAGGCAGATTAAGCTTATCCTCGACCCGGTCTTTCGCTCTACATCAGGAGGTGAGCTGCTAGATGTTCCGGCGATAGACTTTCTCAAGACAAGCCTTTTGCCAATGTGTTATGTAATTACTCCTAATACCAATGAGGCAGAATTATTGACGGGCAAGAAAGTAGCGGATTTAGATGGTATGGTAGAGTCCGCTGAGGCAATAAGTCGGCTTGGAGCTGCTAATATTATAGTGAAGGGAGGGCATTTGGATAATTTAGAATATGCCACTGATGTTTTATATGAAGAAGGGGGGAGGGTTTTTATGGAGAGAGCTCGGCGCGTAAATAACAATGTCCGTGGCAGTGGATGCAGGTTTGCAGCAAGTATAGCGTGTAATCTGGCTTTGCAGAATTCTCTTAAACGGAGTTTTGTCATTAGTAAAAAGCTCGTAACATCACTTTACAATAAGTAGGCTGGGATAGCAGTTTGAAGGTTGTAATATTGCGTGGAGTTATTGATAAAAATAGGCAAGGGGATGTAAAATCATATTTTATTATTCGGGTCTAAAGATATGGTTATAAGGGCAATGCGATTCATGCTCTCATGCGTTAAGTACTTGTGCGCGAGATACATGATTTGCGACCCTATGTTATTGATTGGTAATGGACTGTTCTGGGAAAGTTTTTGTCATCAAAAATGGCTTTAGAAGTAAGGGGGCAAGGTCATTGTATCGGTAGTAGAAGCTTATGATAAATTAAAGGATTTTTCTCTATTGCAATTTAATATTTTGTTTGTAATATCACCGTCTTATTAGAGCACTAAATATGAAAAAAGATATACATCCAGATTACCATGACATTACTGTCCTTATGACAAATGGCACAAAGTTCAAAACTAAATCAACTTGGGGAAAGCTCGGCGATACTATGACTTTAGATATCGACCCTTCCACTCATCCAGCATGGGTAGGTGGCGTTGCTTTTCTTAATGAAAATGTCTCTAAAGTGGCGGAGTTTAAAAAGAAATTTGGTGCATTCAGCTTTACTGGCGCTGCATCTAATAAAGCTGTTGATTCTAGCGACACTCAGAATTAAATCAATTATCTCTTGTCAGGCCAGGTTGTGCCGCAATAATAATTAGGAAGCCTTTCTCGCTAAAGACATGTATTGTTATGAAGTATTCTTTTCGAATAGCTTGGGCTATTAGTGCAAAATATTTTATAAAACCTAAGATCTTAAGAATAAAAATCTTTGCAATTTTGATTTGAGACGGGCTCTTAATCCAAAGGACTCGTTCAAACGGTATTATTCATCAATGCAAAACACCCCCCAGAGGCAGTTAGTTTGGTCTAATAGCAAGTCCTCTCTATAAATCATAATTTGCTAATTTATTTTATGGCATAAAGCTCATATAAGAAATTCATATTAGCTTGCCGACTGTTAGGCTAGCCCTTCATTTTTTATATAAAATTTCTACTCATAAAATATTCAATTAAAGTCCCATTTGTAGATGGGGCTTGGTATAACAAGGGCAGAAAAACTGCTTCACGAAATTTGTATATAGGTCAAAAATATGCGCTCATCCGGGGATGTAAGAGAAATTTATATAAGTGGAAAATGAATGATTGTCTTACTAAGAGATTTATATTACGTTATGCTTCACAATAAGATCTGGACTTGGAAAAAAGGGTAAGCATGAAATTTTTTAAGCAATTTTCACGACTAAATAGCATACAAGACAATTTGCAAACTATCAGTAGTGTATCTGCTAAGGTTGCGCCCCCAAGTTTTTTTACCTCAGTTGGCAGGAAGTTTACTTTGTGGAATTCAAAGGTAAATCAAGAAAGGAAGCTAGATGTAGAATTAGTTAGTTATACCGATCAAAAGGGCCATTCGGAGATTACTAGTCTTATTGTTGAGGGTAGGTTAGTCCGATTGTCGCAAGCAAGAGAGATGGTAAAAGAGCCTCAGTATAGAGATAGTAACTTAGCTGTAATTGTAGCTAGCTTAAATTTAGGCACAAATCTTCGCCAAAAAGATAAATCAGGGCTTAAAATTGGTTCAAAATTATACCGAGATGATAGAGGAAATGTGTTTTACAATAAATCTGATGCTAGGACTCCTGGGGCAATCCCAACTGCAACTATTAAACAAGATTATAGCTATGTACAAGAGGCTGTGACGCTGCTTAGGGATATTGATCGCCAAGTATCTTTAGATGACATGAAGGTAGATACAGAGTCTTTTAAAGAGCGGGTAGGTTTAATTAGAACTTTGATAGGTCAGATGAAGGTGGTCGATAATCTGCCATCGGCGCATAAAACTGCTGAGATCTTGGGATTGCAAAAGCATATCATGGCTAAAGCTAATGGGTTTGCTAATATTTTAAACGAAGTGATTTCTCTTGATGATCAGGTGGCTGCAAATATTAATATGGCGGTAGATCACTTAAGATTTTTAGATACTGAAAGCTCCAAGGGTGCGCAAGATAAGCTGGGTATAATAATAGAGAGCTTGAGTCGCGCGGCATCTGGACCAGATTTGAGTAGTCTTGATAAATTATTTGCTGACTCAGGATTGGTAGGATCGGATCATCAAGAGCAAATCAACGCATATATAAAATCTAGAGCTTTGGCCAATGATAATAATGTGGTGAAGCAGGGAATAATTAGTAATTTGGCAATTCTGGAGCAATCTTTCTCCTTAACAGAGCGTTCTACTGTTGCGCATATAGATAATAATCTCTCGCTAAATTTGCTCGATCTGTCACCACAGGCTTTTAATGAAAGGTTGGTCTATGTAAGGCAGTTGATGATGCAGATTGGTAGCATTGACCATATAGATCAGTCCTATAAAACTAGCGAAGTCACAGATTTGATGGGCAGCATCACAGGCAAGGCGCGTGAGGTAAGTAGTGTCTTGAATGAAATGATCGATCTTGAGCAGCGAGCAGATAATAATATTGATATAGATATTGAGCAGTTTGATTTTATCGATAACGATAATTTAGAGTTGTTACATACAAATATAGCGGAGATTACAGAGAGGCTCCGGGATGGGTTAGAGGGTCCTAGCATGCAGGCAATAGAAGATTTGCTATCTAGCTCAATTACTTTGAGCGAGGATAGCAAATCGGCAATGTCTGGGTATATTAAAGATAAGATTAGTGATAAGGATAGGGCTCCAGTAATAAATCATATTGTTAACAGCTTGGGAGCGCTTGAAGCGTCGCTTAGTTTAATTCAAAGTAATAAGGCAACAGTTAAGGATATAGGAGAGTTTTTGGCTACTTATGTGCATTTTCAAGATGATGCTAGGGAGTTGGATGCTTCTGGTAATTTGTCAGCACAGGATTTGCAGATCCTAGCTAAGGTGAATGATAAATTGGCCCAAAATATGGAAGTTCTAAAGTTAAGATATACAGATCATCTACAAGATTTAGATTTGGAGCATAATACATCTGAGGGTACAAATTTGCGGTCCGAGCAGGAGTTCCTAAGGGGCTTAACATCGGTCATGCCAGAATTTGAGAATGCGCGTGATATTGTCGGCAATTTGGTTCATTTTGCTGAGCAGGCAGGCTTTAGGGGTGAGGCCCAAATGTCAGCATTATCTCATGATGTTAAAAGTAAAATATTGCAACATTATGCCGTTGGTACATTATCCCGCCCTAGAAATGAATCTTTGGTCGAAGCTGTAAGGCGTGATAAATCGCAAAGCTTATTTTATTCTCAGACCTTGCTTCAATCCTTAGATAAAAAATTGCCTCATGACCGAAGCGGTAGCAAGGAGATAAGGGGTGCCAATGTCATGCTTGATCCTATCTTCTCTGGTGATTATCAGATGGTGGCAATGGCATGCTCCTCGCTTAAAAATCCCAATGATTTAACAAATGCATTATTGGATGATTATACTCTGCATTTAGCCAATAGTGGTAGCGAAATTGCTCACCATGGGGATGAGGTTAGTATTGATATAGCGCAAAGAAAGAATTTGCTAGATCATCAGATACGAGTCGCTAAGCGTGATCTATCAAGCTTGGTTAAGGTTGAGTCGTTAGGATCAATTAAGTTGTCTGAGTCATTAAGTGCCGCAAGAGTTTTGGGGTTAGAGGATAAGCGACCAGACCTAGATTTATTATTTGTCTATGCCGCTCTATCAGAGATTAAGCTTGATACTTTGGTTGAGTTGGAAAGCTCTAGTGATAAAAGTGCGCAAGCGGAGAGAAGGGTTTTTGCCCGGCGTGTAGGAGTTTTTGTGGAAGGCATGTCCAAATCTAAATTAACTTTTTTAGATAATCCAGAATTTAAGAAATTAGGTTTAAATCCAAAGATGGTTGAGCAAGCTGATATTATAACTGCTATTGCTCGGACAGGATTTTCTGACTTTAAATCTTTAAACAGATCGCTACAAAAATTATCACTTTCTGCTAAAAAGTTATCATCGGACCCATTATTACGCGAAACTTTAATACAGCAATTTATGGCCAGTGATATTGATTTATTATCACGTGAGTTGCAATCAAATACCATGACCCAATTATTTGATATGGGTCATATGGAAAAGGGACAGTTATCCTCTATTTTAGATAGTGAGAGCCTGGGTGACAAACAAAGGGGCTATTATGCAGAATCTGCGAGTGCGGTGCCTATAGAGCGTCGTTCGAAAGAAGTTAGGGGTACTAAAATAGGTCGCACGTTAACAAGGGTCGTGCAGCGTAGGGATACAGTCCAAGTGCCTAATGGCGGAGTAATAGCATTGCGCAATGTTGGAGATGCTTTAGCTGCTATACGAGACAATCATCAAATACTTGTTTCGTTATTATCAGATATCGGTGATGTAAATATATTAGATGTCCTAAGAAAGGAAGAGAAGGACTTGTCACCAAGTATGGTGTTGTTAAAGTCACATTTGGCATTTGAAGCAAAATGTTTAAAGCGCATTTCTGGGAATATTAAAAGCACATCGCAAATCACGCATATGGCTATATTATATGGATTTGATCAGGCAAAAGTTAGTAATAGCGGCTTAGAATTTGGCCAGTATCTTGAGCAATTAAGAACGCAGCCATCAGAAATTAAAGATCATCTGATCGATAAGTTTAAGATGCCAGAATCGGCTATGCTTTTATTGGATATACAGATTCGGAAACTTGGTTGCTTAAAGCCGAAGGATAGAATGGCAGAGATGTTAAAATGGCATGATGATGTGCATATTAGTGATAAGGCTAGAGATCTAAAGGGGCGGGTCGACAAGCAGAGCGCTGCCATTGGCGGCGAGCATGTATTCTCAGGATTAGCGGGAGTCTTAGCTCCTATGCGGGCTGGTGATGAGTTTATGATTGATAAAACTGGTAAGGTGACAGTTAAAAACGATCATGAATTTGCTAATCTAGCTCAAGAAGTTTTAACGGAAGGCGCGGTAGAGGTTGTGGGGAGAGTAAGTGCTATAGAGTCTAATAGTTTAAAAATTGTCAAAGAGGAAAAGGGTTATTCAGTTATATTTAATCATGCTTTGGGCCTAGAATTTGGGCTTGGAATTTCAACTGCAATGGGACTAGCGGAGTCTTCAGCGTCAGTAGGCGGCAGTTCCAATAGGGGATATAAAGTAACTTTTGGTAATAGTGAGGATCAGCAAAAAGAGCTTAGTCACTTTATCCGCACGGTTTTTTATGAACCAGGGCTCAAGGTTGATGATTTGGCCAGAGCGGAGTCAGTATATTTAGCAAAAGGCAGTGAGGTAAAAGCTTCTGCGGAGGTTTCTTTTGGCTTGCCATCAGTGCTGAATTCAATAGCTGTTGGAACTGGAATAATGCCGGGTCATCAAGAGGTGGAGGCGCATAAGGAGGAGCATTTAGGCACTTTATCAGGGGCTTATAGGGTCGGTCAAGCAGCTGGCGTTAGCAAAAGAGTTGTGCGTGAGGTCAAGAGAGGTGAGCAGGTTGTAACTCAGTCTTTTGCGCGCACTTTGGATTTCTCCGGCATAAGCGGTATGGAGGAAGTG
Organism: Rickettsiales bacterium; assembly: GCA_018659145.1. Taxonomy (GTDB): domain Bacteria; phylum Pseudomonadota; class Alphaproteobacteria; order Rickettsiales; family JABIRX01; genus JADHOX01. Next base: position 1,294 of record JABJNB010000035.1, on the reverse strand, counting down.
CTAACGCGTATGGGAGTTAGTGCCTCTAGTTTGCATTCGAAATATTGCGCCACGACTAAAACGGCGGAAAAATACGGTATGATTACCGAGCATGTAATCACAACGGAGATGACGATTCAAAGTGATAGTGATGGTTTAACGCAATCAGATAGGTCGCTTTTAGCATTAAGCGGCTTGCTCAAAGGTTCGTATGAGCATGATATCTGCATGAATGATGAAGAGTTTAAGAGGGGGTTTGAAGAGAAGCTGAGTCTTTATGAAGAGAAGTCGCCAATTATTATTGTTGAACGTAAAATCAGGCAAGACGCATTAGAAAAGTTAACAGTTAAATCGCAAGAGTTTATGCATGAATATGGCAAAGAGGAAGCGGTAGTGAAAATTAGAAGCTTAACTGAAAAAACATTAAACAATCCTAATAATACTGAGATTAGCAGGATCTTAATCAGATCTGAGCAGAGTCAACTTCGACAAGAGACCTTTAAAACCACGGAGGTAAAGGCCCAGACTTCGGAGGAGATTGATGTAAATAGGCGGGCCCTTGAAGAGGGGCATACTCAAAGAGTATCGCATGAGCATGTTGACGCCCTTGCTACCAAGTCGCAAGCATTGAAAGCGGGGCGGGTAGAGGAAGGCGGTGTTGCTAAGTAAATATGCGCACAAAATTCCGTAGCGCGGTTGTATCGTCCTTGGTAGATCATAGTTATGGGTATGATCTCCACTTCCGCGATTTTCTTCCTTCTTAAAATATATATTATTTTTGTATAATTTGTTTTGAATGGCTTTGATATTTGCAATATACCCAGTAGCAACCTGCGGGTTCGCCCGGATACAAGAGAGGTTTATATGTGTTGAAAGATGGGCGAGCACATGCAGGCTGTATCACAATATAATTACAAAGCCTTTACCGTAAAAGACATGTATTGTTATAAAATATTCTTTTGGCAAATGAATAATGTCGTAGGGGCGTGGTTCTCCCGCCTGTCAATGATAGGGTTCGGAACTTGTTTTGGGTAGGAGGACCCGCCCTTACGAGACGTCCCTGCATACGATATTCCGTATTAATAATGAATTTAATATTTTTTACACAAAGAGTCGAAGGGGGTGGTCCCTTGTGATTTTGTAATATTGCCCCGTAGCAATGGCCGACCCGCGGACTACTATCGGGAGTTATACCATTTCCATAAATTAACTTCTTCCTTGAGTACTATCAATAATCAATTAAAGTAATCAGAATTATTTAACAATAACCACTTTGATTACCATGACATATTCTTCAAAATATCTAACTAAAGAA
>JABJNB010000034.1 GCA_018659145.1 Rickettsiales bacterium | reverse complement strand
TTTATCACACAAGCCTTTAGGTAGTTTTATCCATTCATTTGCATCATTACTTTGCTTCCCCATACCAGCGCATGAATGCTTGTTAGCCGCACTAGCACAGTCATTCTTACCAGATTTTACAACTCCATAACATTTTTCCATATCATCATTCTTCTTAGGCTCCAAATGCGCGTAGCTGCTAGATATAGTCGCAAGTGATGCTAGAGTAAAAGCTAAAGCTGCTATAGTTTTTTTATTCATAATGAGATCTCTTCAATAAATTATTACACACCTATTACGCCCTCCTATGACCAACCCCCTCAAAAATATTACTTTTTACTAAGGCTCCGTCCTTCCCAAATATAATAAATTACAGGTATCACAATCAGTGTTAAGATTGTTGTAGTCACCATACCCCCAATCATTGGTAGTGCAATGCGGCGCATCACATCTGACCCGAGGCCATCAGTTATGAATATTGGCATTAGCCCGGCTATAGTAACTGCCACAGTCATAAGTTTTGGACGCACTCTAAGCACAGCTCCATGCATAACATTATCGCGCAAATCTCTAAGTGTTGTTGGTGGATGATCTAGCATTTGCTGATCTAGATATATTAACATCACAACAGCTGTCTCCGTTGCAATTCCACCTAAGGCGATAAAGCCAACTCCAACTGCTACTGAGAAATTATAATCAGCTAAATATAATGCCCAAACACCACCTATTAAACCAAATGGTAATGAGATCATCACCATTAAAGTTCGATCCACCGAGCTAAAATGTAGCATCAATAGTACAAATATTATTAAAATAGCAGAAGGAATAGCAATACGCATACGCTTCTCAGCTTCAATCATTTGCTCAAATTGACCTGACCAACTAATAGAATAACCAGCTGGTAACTTGACTTGATCTGCTACAATTTTTTGTGCATCTGCTACATATGAGCCAATATCTCGGCCCTCAATATCGACAAATACCCAGCCCGTAAGCCTAGCATTTTCTGATTTGATCATTGGAGGACCTTCGGCAAACTCTATTTTCGCAAGTTCGCCTAGCGGGATATGCTGACCTTGTGGCGTTGGAATTAAAATATTAGCTATGTCTGATGGCGCTTCACGAAATCTTCGTTCATATCTTAGCATAATATTATAACGTTCCCGGCCTTGTACTGATTCAGAAATTTTCATGCCTCCCAAGGCAGTTTGAATGATATTTTGAAACATTTCTAGGTCGATATTCTGCCGCGCTAACTCATTTCGATCTGGAGTTATCTCTAAATATTTTCCTCCCATTACACGATCAGCAAAAGCAGATCTCGTGCCGGCTACATTTTTAACGGCAGATTCAACATCCAAAGCAATGCGATTAATTTGATTTAAATCTGCACCCGAAATTTTGACGCCAACTGGGGTTCTAATACCAGTTGAAATCATATCCATACGAATCTTAATTGGGTAACCAAAACTATTAACCAAGCCTGGTAATTTTAATCGGCTATCTAGATCTTTAGTCAGCTGATCTACAGTTAAACCCGGCCTCCATTCTTCTTTGGGTTTTAATTTAATCCAAGTTTCAATCATAGAAATTGGCGCTGGATCTGTAGCTGTACTGGCCCTTCCAACTTTACCAAATACACGCTCCACTTCTGGGACCGCTTTAATTAAACGATTCGTTTGCGCTAACACCTCTTTGGCTTTGGCAATAGAGACCCCCGGAAGAGTTGTAGGCATATAAAGCAACTCGCCTTCATACAAAGCTGGCATGAATTCCGATCCGGTTTTCGCTAATGGCCAAATCATACTTAATAATAATGCTAGTGATAAAAATATGCTCGTCCATTTAAAGTGTAATGCTTTATTTAAAATCGGTGTATAGAGCTTAACAAACCATCTATTAATTGGATTCTCTGACTCTTTACGAATCCGGCCTTTAATCAACCATAGCATCAATATAGGCACAATCGTGATTGATAAGATAGATGCAAACGCCATTGCATAGGTTTTGGTAAAAGCCAGTGGTGAGAATAATTTATATGATTGCCCAGTTAAAGCAAATACAGGTAAGAATGATGCTGTAATAATTAATAATGAGAAGAAAAGTCCTGGACCAACTTCCTTAGCAGCCAATAATATTGCCGCTTGTTTAGCGCGCCTTGGACTATCTTTTGGCATTTCGGATATTTTCCTATGAGCATTCTCCACCATCACAACCGATGCATCAACCATCACGCCAATTGCAATTGCAATACCACCAAGTGACATAATATTTGCAGTAATCCCTTGATATGACATTACAATAAATGCAGCTAACACTCCAAGCGGAAGAGTGATAATGGCAACCAAAGCTGATCGGATATGCAGCAAGAATATAAAGCAAACAAAAGTAACAACCAAACCTTCTTCTATCAACTTATGTTTTAAATATGTAACCGCCCCTTCAATCAAGGGCGCCCTGTCATAAACAGTTACGATCTCAACACCCTCAGGTAAACCCTCTTTTAATTCTTCGAGCTTAGTTTTTACGCCTTCAATAACCGAAAGTGCATTCTCACCTGAGCGCATAATGACTATACCACTAACAACTTCACCTTCACCATTTAACTCAACCACACCACGACGAAGCTCAGGTCCTTCAATAATTCGAGCTACATCTGCAAGGATAACGGGGGTTCCCTCCTTGGCGAATACTACAATGTTTCTTAAATCTTCGATGCTAGTTATATAACCTTTGGAACGAATCATTAACTCCATCTCGCCTTGCTCAATCACCCGACCACCAACTTCCCTACTTGCAGCTTTTACAGCTCCAGTAATACGATGCAGAGGCACATTGTAAGCTCTTAAGCGATTTGGATCGACCAATACTTGATATTCTTTGACAAAGCCTCCAACAGATGCAACCTCAGAAACTCCATCTACCGTCGCTAATTCAAACTTCAAAAACCAATCCTGCAACGATCTAAGGAAAGCCAAATCATGCTTACCTGTTTTATCGACCAGAGCATATTGATATACCCAGCCAACTCCTGTGGCATCCGGCCCCATCTGCGGCTTAGCACTATCTGGAAGGTCACCTTGTATTTTAGCCAAAGCTTCTGTAACCCTGCTTCTTGCCCAATATTGGTCTACATTATCTTCAAAAATAATATAAACAAATGATGTACCAAACATAGAGTAACCACGTACATCTTTAGTTTTGGGTAGGCCAAGCATTGTCGTTGAAAGTGGGTATGTTACTAAATCTTCTACTATTTGAGGCGATTGTCCTAAAAATTCAGTTCGGATAATTACCTGAGTATCAGATAGATCAGGTATCGCATCGAGAGGTGCATTTTTTACAGCAAAAACACCACTAACCAATAATGCAATCATACCCGCCACCACCAGAAGCTGATTTGAGACAGACCATTCAATAACCTTAGCTACTATAGAGTCCCGAGGGTCATGTAATTTGCGCTTAACTTCCTGCATTCGCGCCCCCTTCCGACATACCTTGCATCTCCATACCATTATTAGAGCCTACAGCATCCTGCCAAGGTTTAGTTATGGACTCTCCATCACCATATGGATTCTTGGCTGATCCTTCAAGCTGGATCCATGAATTACC